>NZ_RZTA01000072.1:10694-33011 GCF_004023115.1 Mesorhizobium sp. M6A.T.Cr.TU.017.01.1.1 | reverse complement strand
AGCTGGTGTCGATCGTCGCGCCGGGCGTCACCACCGAAACCATCGACCGCTTCGTCTTCGAGTTCGGCATGGATCACGGCGCATTGCCGGCGACGCTCAACTATCGCGGCTACACGAAGTCGTCCTGCACCTCGATCAACCACGTCGTCTGCCATGGCATTCCCGACAACAAGCCGTTGAAGGACGGCGACATCGTCAACATCGATGTCACCTACATCCTCGACGGCTGGCATGGCGATTCCTCGCGCATGTATCCGGTGGGCACGATCAAGCGCGCCGCCGAGCGCCTGCTCGAGGTCACGCATGAATGCCTGATGCGCGGCATCACCGCGATCAAGCCCGGCGCCCGCACCGGCGCCATCGGCGCCGCCATCCAGACCTATGCCGAAGGCGAGCGCTGCTCGGTGGTGCGCGATTTCTGCGGCCACGGCGTCGGCCAGCTCTTTCACGATGCCCCGAACATCCTGCACTATGGCAACGCCAGCGAGGGCGTCGAGATGCGGCCGGGCATGATCTTCACCGTCGAACCAATGATCAATCTCGGCCGGCCGCACGTAAAAGTGCTGTCGGACGGCTGGACGGCGGTGACGCGCGACCGCTCGCTGTCGGCGCAGTACGAGCACACGATCGGCGTCACCGAGACCGGATGCGAGATCTTCACGCTGTCGCCAAAAAACCTCGACCGCCCGGGCCTGCCAGCATAGTGTCAAGTCGGGCGGGCATCTGCCCGGCAAAAATGCTGGATACGGGCGGCTATGGGGAAAACCAGCGACGACGACGAGCGGGGTTTCTTTCCCGAGAGACCGACAAAGTCGCTCGCGAAAGCCAAGTCGGTCGAAAAGCCGCATTATCTCGGGCATCGCGACCGCTTGCGCCAACGGTTCGCGGCCGCGGGTTCCGACGCCCTCCCCGACTACGAATTGCTGGAGCTCCTGCTCTTTCGCCTGATCCCCCGCGCCGATACCAAGCCCGTCGCCAAGGCGCTGCTGGCGCGCTTCGGCACGCTGGCCGAGGTGCTTGGCGCGCCTGTCGCGCGGCTTGAGGAGGTCGGGGGTATCGGTCCGGCGGTGGCGCTCGATCTGAAGGTCGTTGCCGCGACCGCCCAACGCGCGGCACGTAGCGAGATCAAAGGCCGCGAGGTCTTGTCGTCCTGGACGCAGGTTCTCGGATACTGCCGGTCAGTCATGGCCTTCGAGGAGCGCGAGCAATTCCGAATCCTGTTTCTCGACAAGAAGAACGCGCTGATCGCCGACGAGGTGCAGCAGGTCGGCACCGTCGACCACACTCCGGTCTATCCGCGTGAAGTGGTCAAACGCGCGCTCGAACTCTCCGCCACGGCAATCATTCTGGCGCATAATCATCCGTCAGGCGACCCGACGCCGTCGCGCGCCGACATCGAGATGACCAAGCTGGTCATCGAGACGGCCAAACCGCTCGGCATCGCCGTTCATGATCACATCATCATCGGCAAGAAGGGTCATGCCAGCATGAAGGGCCTGCTGCTGATCTGACACCCGATTTGAAATATGCATCGGCTTCTCGTCGGAAGCGTCCGGCGCTGGCTTCACCATGTTCGCGCCTGCCATGATGGCGAACCAGCGGAAGAGCTCGCCAGCCCGCGACTCGACAGCTCGACAGCTCGACCTAGGCGGCGCCCGATAACCTCGGCAATCCGCTTGAAGAGAACGCTTCCATCAGAAACCGACCGCCGACGCGCCATAGCTGCACGCTTCCCGCCAGCCATCTTGAATCGGAAGACATTTCGATCAATCGGCCCTGCCGATTTCGGTCGCTTGATGCGCCACATTCCTCCATTGCCCATTTTCATGAACGTATACGCGAAGGTGCCGGGCTCTCTTCACTACGGAAGATCCCCCGCTTGTTCTGTACGCATTGTGATAACGTCCAACGACAACGGCGACATTGCAGTAGATCATCGCTTTGTTTTCGTCGATGACGAAGGTGGAAAACAGCGCGCGTTCACCCCTACGGCCTGCGATGAATTGCGATTTGTTGCGAGCGCCACCAGAGCTTTCGACATGAGAATAGTCGTCGGCAGTGATCTCTTCCAGAAACCCCACGTCGTTGCGAAGCAATGCGTCGATGCGCATGGAATCTAGCTCGAGGACTTCCTTCTTGGCTACCTCGCTGTTCACGCATTGCTGACTCACTGGCTGGGCGAGTGCGAGCGATATTGGCAGGCAGAGCGAAGCGATGGCCGCTAAGGCACGAAGGTTCCGGGCCAATTGACATCTCCCTCTTGTGTTTGGCGAGGTTCATGGGACTGTTGCGGGAACTCCACCCCGGCCACCGGCAGCCGATGCGCGTGAGCATTCGGGCGCGGCCAGGCTCCCGAGCGGGACCGAAAGAACCTGCCCATCGGGGTCGCCACGTCGCCCGTTCGTCAGGAACCACAGGTTGCCGTCGTTTCCCTCGAGTACATGACGAACACGCCCAAACTCGCCGGCGTAGTGTGCCGTTGCTTCGGGATTGCCCGCGGCGTCAATTGTCACCGACCACAGCCGCTGCCCTGTCAGACCTGCAACGAAGAAGGTGCCGTCAACGTAGGCAAGCCCGCTTGGACCCATTTCCTGCGTATGCCACTGCATGACAGGGTCTATGTAAGCGGGGTTGCCTCCCCTGCCTTCGATGACCGGCCACCCGTAATTTCCCCCCGGCTCAACGCGGTTGAGTTCGTCCCATCCATCATCCCCAAAATCGGTCGCCCACAGCTGTCCCCTGTCATCCCACGCCAGTCCTTGAGAATTGCGGTGTCCAAGGGAGTAGACGAGAGAGCCTCTCACAGGGTTATCCGTTGGGACGCCGCCGGTAGGCGTCATGCGGAGGATCTTGCCAGCAAGTGAGTTTGGATCCTGCGAGAGGTTGGGATTTCTCGTCTCGCCCACCGTTGCATAGAGCATCCCGTCAGGACCAAACTCGATGCGCCCGCCGTTGTGACCGCGCCCTCCTGGCAATCCGTCAAGGACGGGTTGCACTTCACCGAGCGCGCCTTCGCTGTACGCCATCCGCACGATGCGATTGCCCGAAATCGTGCTGTAGTAAGCGTAGAGCCAGACGTTCGCGCTCTCTGTGAGCACCGCAAGTCCAAGCATCCCGCCATCGCCTCGGGCTACGACGTCGGGCACGGTGCCGACTGATCGTAGCGTTTCGCCAGGCCGAAACGCCACGATCTCCCCAGTACCACGCTGACTGACGAGCACCTCGCTGCCGACGTGCACGGCGGACCAGGGTATATTGAGCCCCGAAGCAATCTCGACGGGGGTGGCCGCGGGCATTACGCACGATGTCGGCGAGCCCACTGAGCGAGACGACTGGGCGTGAACACCGGAGGAGATCAGCAGCGATATGGAGCCGAGCATGGTGAATGCGAGAGCGATCATCGAGGCCCGAACCACTGCGATTTCTACACCGCGCCCGTCCGTTCCCGGCACCTCATCGAGCATGTGGCCAGCACTGGCTCTTCGATCGAAATCTCGACTCTCCATAGACGCTCTCCATTGAATGGCTGTAGGCCGACCGCGCGCCAATCACATCACGTCGCCGTCTCCAGGCGGGACGAAGTTGTTCCAGCCTTGCGCTCCCGGAGCGCATCCAAGCTCCAGACACCCGGCCCGGCGGCGGAAATGTAGAGAAACAGGAAGCAATACAGCATCGCTGCTTCGCCGTGGTTGAGTACCGGGAAGAAACCATTCGAGCTGTGCACGATGTAGTATGCGAAGGCCATGGATCCTGAAAGCAGGAAGGCAACCGGGCGGGCGAAGAGGCCAAATACCAATAGAAGGCCGCCAACCACTTCGAGAACTCCGGCCGTGAGCAGCAACGGGTTGAGAGGATATTCAAAGGGTGCAGGCCAGCTGAAAAGCTTCATGGTGCCATGGGTGAAGAATGATCCTGCTGCAAAAATGCGCAAGACACTCAGAATATGAGGTGCAAAGTTTCGGATATAGGGTATCTGCAGAGCGGGCATATTTGCCTCCAAGGTAACTAGACGGATTGCGAGTTGGGTTAAAGCAAGTGCTCAACGGCTCTCCTTCGTCAGAGCACGTCGTCTATGCGTATCGGCAGTTTTCGTATGCGTTTGCCTGTTGCGTGATAGATGGCATTAGCGATTGCAGGCGCTGTTCCGAGCATCACCAACTCGCCCATTCCTTTCACACCGACCGAGTTGATCCTGGGATCAGGCTTATCTATCAGCCCGACATCCACCTCACCGATATCGGCGTTCACCGCCATCACGTAGTCGGCGAGATCGTCATTGAGGTAACCGGCAAAGCGCGGATCGACTTCCGACTCTTCCCGAAGCGCTGTGCTGAACCCCCAGACGACACCGCCGTACATCTGTCCCTTCGCGGTCCTCGGGCTTACGACCCGCCCTACGTCCGCGATGCTGACCGCGCGCGGCATGCGGATCCGCCGGGTTGTCGCGTCGATGTGAATCTCCACAAACTGCGCGATATAGCTCATGGACGTGAAGCCGGGGTATTCGGGCCCTGCGCCTGCACGGCCGCCGGTGCGGTAGGCCTCGAGGGCCGACGCGTCTTGACCTGGCGCCAGCTCTGAAACTTTGACCTCGATATAGGGGCGCTTCAGGCGCGCGAGCTGTTGGTGCAAATTGCCGGCTGGCGGATTGGCCCCGGCGAGTTCGGCAAACCTGGCGCGTAGAGCCTCCACCGCCTTTGCGGCCGTTGGGACACAGCTGGCCGTCCCGCGCTCGCCGACCGTGGCGAGCTGTGGGCCCAACGTAGTGTCGCCGAGCAGGACTTCCAGACGATCGGGGTTGATGTCGAGACCCTGGATGATGACATTAGCAATCGCAGTCAGTATTCCTTGGCCCATCTCATGTCCGGAGCTGATCATGCGTGTTGTGCCATCGGCCCTGACCCTGAGGGTTGCCTCGCTCGCAGACATCGACGCACCGAAGATGCCGCACGCCACTCCAAGGCCGACCAACGTCCCGTCGGCCAGTCGCATAGATCCCGGTTCAGGAAGACGCCTGCTCCAGCCGAAGCGGCTGGCCCCCTCTCTCAGGCAGTCGTTCAGAAAGTGCGGCGATAGAGGTTGGCCAGCGATGATGTCGTTCTTAGCCTCGTGTTCAAGACGAAGCTCAACGGGGTCCTTGCCAAGCTTGTAGGCCATCTCATCGATCACGCTTTCCAATGCAAAGCCGGCAGGAAAGGGATGCGTGCCCCTTGTGTGGCGCGGCATCTGACGGTCGATGTGGATGTCACCTGCAGTCGCCCGAAAGTTCTCGATCGCATACAAGCGGGCGATATCTTCGTGGTAGCCGGTCGAGCGAAAGCCGCCATCCGGAATGTTTTCTTGCACCACGTCGTAAATGATGGCCTGCAGGCGTCCTTCCGCGTTGGCAGCAAGACGGATGCTGTGGACACTGCGCGGCCGATAGTTGGCTATATGGAAGAGTTGCCCGCGAGGCGTCACCAGCTTTACCGGGCGCCGTATCAACCGTGCCGCGTGTGCGACCAGGAACGTCTGTATTTTTGGAGGAGATTTTTGCCCGAACCCACCACCGACTTGTTCTGATTTCACTGCGATCTGATCGGGTGAAAGCTCGAATGCTTTCATTAGCGCCGCCTTGACGGCGTCAAGATTTTGACATCCCTCGTATACCGTCAGTCGTCCATCAGTCCATTCCGCAACGGTGCCAAACAACTCCATGGCATTGTGATGCTGGGTTGGCGTCTCGAAGATGCCCTCGACGATTGTCGCTGCGTTTTGGAATGCCCGATCGACGTCGCCTGCGTTGAATCCCTCGGCATCTACGCGTTGCGCACCAGGGCTTGTCATCAACGGAATATAGGGCGCCGTCTCGTAAACCGCCGTCACCGCTTCGGCGCCTTCGATCGCCGCTTCGACGGTCTCGGCAACTACCAGCGCAATGGGCTGGCCCCGATACGATATCTCTGCACGAAGTGCCGGGAAATCTCCTATGCCCAGCACTTGGACAACACCGGGCGTTTCCATGGCAGGCGCTACATCGAGGGCACTTACCTTGCCTTTCGCAATAGTCGCAGGCACCAGCATGGCATATAGCATTCCGGGCTTCTTAACGTCGGCACCGTACTGCGCCCGGCCGAGAACTTTGTCTCTCGCATCGACACGTGCAATTTCCGAGAAGGCTTGCGTAGGCATTACGCCCTCCTTTCAGCGGCGATGATCAGCGCATCGGCGATAACTCTCGCGCCGAGTTCGATCTTGAATGCATTGTGCTGACCGCCTCGGGCGTCGGCGAAAGCCGCCCTTCCGGCCCGAAGAGCAAGTTCAGGTGTGAGTGGTGAACCAGCAACAATCGCTTCGGCGGCGCGGGATCGCCAAGGTGTGGTCGCGACACCGCCGAGCGCAATGCGGGCGGTGCGGACGGTGGCGCCATCCATCTCGAGTGCCACCGCAGCGGAGGCCAATGCGAAGGCATAACTCTCGCGGTCGCGGATTTTATGATAGGTCGATGCACGGCCGGCAGGCGTTTTCCGGACGGTGATCGCCGTCACCAGTTCGCCCGGATGAAGATTGAACTCGCGGTGGGGCGTATCACCTGGGAGACGGTAGAATTCAGCAATCGGAAGGTTACGCGGACCCTCAGGCCCGAGCATCTCGATCGTCGCGTCCATCGCCATCAGTGCGACCGGCCAGTCGCCAGGCGCCACCGCGGTGCAAGCCTCACTTGTGCCAAGAACGGCATGAGTGCGATCGAGCCCGCCGATGGCCGAGCAACCGGAGCCAGGCTCGCGCTTGTTGCAAGGATAAACGCCAACCATCGAGGTCGATCCCGCACCGTTGCGAAAGTACACGCAGCGGGTGCGTTGCAGAAGGTTGCCGCCCACCGTGGCCATGTTCCGCAACTGCTGTGACGCAGCCTTGAGCAGACTTTCAGAAAGCACGGGATACTGGTCGCGCACGACCGGCGTGTAGGCTACATCGGTCATCAGAGCGCGGCCACCGAAGCGCAGAATGTCGCCGTCTGTTTCGATCGCGTCCATGCCGTCGATTCGGCTGACGTCGATCAGATGAGCCGGGTGCTCAATCCCGAGCTTCATCAGGTCGTACAGGTTGGTGCCACCGGCGATATATCGCGCCGATCCTTGGGCCGCCGCAAAACGTGCCACGGCGGCTTCGGCAGAGGGGGCAACGGTGTAGCTCAACGCCCTCATCTTTCAGTCCTCCATGACCTTGGCTGCTTGCTGGATGGCCGCGAGAATCCCGACATAGGCGCCGCACCGACAGATGTTCCCACTCATGAACTCGCGGATTGCATCTGGACTGGTCGCATGCCCTCCAGTCACGCAGGCGACCGCGGACATGATCTGTCCTGGCGTGCAATACCCACATTGAAGCGCATCATTGTCTATGAAGGCCTGCTGCATTGGGTGAAGGTCCGCGCCTTCGGCGAGGCCCTCGATCGTGGTGACCTGCCGTCCATCGATCTTGGCCGCCAGCGTGAGACAGGACGAGACAGGCCGGCCATCCAGATGAACCGTGCAAGCCCCACACTGTCCGTGATCGCAGCCCTTCTTGGTCCCGGTCAGCTCTCGCCGCTCACGCAGCAAATCGAGGAGAGAAGCGCGGGAATCGATCTCAAGAATCACCGGTCGGCCGTTCACGTTCGCCGAGACTTGAACCGTTTGGCCGGTTTCGGCACGCGCGAACTGCTGTTGTGCTTGGGCTCGTTGCTCGAGTGGCAAGATGCTCGCAGCGGCAGCCCCAGCTCCGCTAGCGAGCACAACGCGACGCGTGACGCCGCAGGTTTGTGTAGTCTCGGACCGTTCGTCTTCCATTATCGGGCATCCCTCTTCGCGCTTCCAAGTTGGAGCCGTGATTGTGCTTGCGAACTTTGCGCCGAAGGTCGGACCATTGTGCGTGTTCGCCGCCGCATTGACCAAGCGTACGAGCCCTAGCACTCGTGCCACATTGGCAGGCTCTGACAATCTTTAGCATCATTGTCAGAGCCTGACAATTGTCGTATGTTCACAAAACTGAGAAGGGTTTGGAATGGTCAAGAGGGCAGAAAATGCGCGCGAGCGGTTCGAGGCCGCCGCATACAGTCTTTTCAGGCAGCAGGGCTACGCTGCAACGACTGTTCCAGAGATTGCTGCGGAAGCCGGGCTAACGGAGCGGACGTTCTACCGCTACTTCACCGACAAGCGAGAAGTCATGTTCTGGCGAGCCGGTGATCATCAGGTCACGATAGCAAACGAAATAGCGAGAGCCCGCGCCGGCGTGCATCCACTGACAATGGTGGCTCGCGCCTTTGAATCGGTCGCTCCCTTCATCGACGGCCACCGCGCTATCGTAAAGCTGCGCCAGCGTCTGATATTCACGCATGGCGACCTGCAGGAGCGGGAACTGATGAAGCTGCATAAGCTCGCTTCCGCAATCGATCTGGCTCTACAGCAGCGGGGTATCCGGCCCTCGTTTTCGCGCGCCGTAGCAGAGATAGGCGCGGCCATCTGGAAAGTTGCGCTGGAGAATTGGCACGCCGACGAAACAGAGAAGCCCTTTTCAAGTCACGTGCAGGCGGCTCTTACCGAGTTTCAGGCAGGCCAGCACCAAGTCGCAGGCTAGGACGCAGATTTGCCGGACGATCCAAGCGGCTTTGACGAGTAAGAACAATTGTAACGACGGGAAGGGCCTGCTGCTGATCTGACGCCCGATCTGAACATGCACCGGCATCTCGTCGAAAGCATCCGGTTTGCGTTCGGACTACGGTGTCATGACACGCCAGACATCGAAGGGCGTGCCGCTAGAGCACGGCTTCCAACCGCGATGGCGAGCGCGACGACGATCAGTATCGTCGCGACCGCGAACGTGATCCGCATACCGGCGGCAACGGCCTCCGGGCGCGCCGTCGTGATGTCGGACGTCACTGAGGCAAATGCGAACACGGCGCCCATGACTGATGCGCCGGTAATGAGCCCGAGGTTGCGCGACAAATTGAGCAATCCGGAAATGACGCCCCGCTGGTCCGGGCGGATATCCGACATGACGGCGGTGTTGTTGGCCGTTTGGAACAGCGCATAGCCTGATGTGATGACTGTGATCGAGGCGATATAGCCAGGGAGCGTTGCCGCCATCATGGACAGAATGAAGCAACCGGCCGCTATCGCGATGAGCCCAATGATGGTCATGCGCGCAGCGCCAAAACGGTCCGCTATACGGCCAGCTGGCACACCGGTCAGCGCGGCGACAAGCGGACCGACCGACATGACGATCCCAACAAGAGCCGCGTCGAGCCCGAGCCCACGAGACAGATAGAACGGCCCGACCACCAGCGTCGCCATCATCACCGTCGCAACGAGCGCGCTCATGGCGAGGCTCGCACTCAGCATCGCATCGCCGAATGCGGCCAATCGGATCAAAGGCGACGCCACCCTCGCCTCCACAAGCACAAAGAAGCCGGCTCCGAAAACGGCTGCCGCCAATAGGGCCATGTTGAGCGGACCAAAATTGCCACGCCCGGTCGTCATCGCGAGCGCATAAGCGCCAAGCGCCAAGGCAAGCAGCAGCGTGCCCACAACGTCGAAGCCGGTCCGATCAGTCTTCGGCCCCCGGCGATCAGCCGGCAGATAGCAATAGGCGAGAACAAAAGCCAGCAAACCCAGCGGCACGTTGACCAGGAAGATCGCCCGCCAACCAGCTCCGGCAATCAGAAGACCGCCGAGCGACGGACCGAGAGCGGTGCCGATCGCCGACATCGTTCCGAGCAGTCCCATGGCGCTGCCGGTCTTTGCCTTCGGGACCGTCTCACCGACAAAAGCCATGGTCAGGGTCATCATGATGGCCGCTCCTACTCCCTGCGCCGCCCGGGCGGCAATCAGCAGCCAGAGCGTCGGCGTAACGCCACACAGGACCGAGGCCACGGTGAACAGGAAGAGCCCGGCCAGCAGCAGCCGTCGGCGGCCGATGAGGTCACCGAGCCGCCCGACGCTGACGATCGTGGTGGTGATGGCGAGGAGATAAGCCAGCACAATCCACTGGACTTCCTGGAACGACGCGTTGAAGGCCTGCGACAACGTCGGCAAGGCAACATTGGCGATGCTGATGCCGAGTGAGGACAGCAACATGGACAGCGAAAGACTGGCAAGCGCCCACCGAACCGAAGGTGTCCGTTCCGCATTTCCGGCGACTGCCCGTCCTGCATCGATTGGCTTCAACATGAGCTCCGTTTTCTGGCGACTCCCGAAACGGAGCTGGTAGACACGTAGTCCTTTGCTAGATATGGCGGAAGATGCATCATTTGCATTTAATCATTGCGTTTGACGCTATGTCAGATCGTGCCGATCTGCTACGATCCGTTGATGTCGCATCCCGATCTCAATCTGCTTGTCACCCTTGATGTGCTGCTGACGGAAGGCAGCGTTGCGCGCGCCGCCAAGAGGCTTCGGCTGAGCCCATCGGCGATTAGCCGAGCGCTGGCGCGATTGCGGGAGACGACTGGCGATCCGCTGCTGGTCAGGGCTGGACGCGGCCTCGTTCCCACGCCCCGGGCCATCGAGCTCCGCGAGCGCGTCGGTCAGCTTGTGCAGGACGCCGCATCCGTTCTGCGTCCTGTTGAGGCGCTCGACCTGAAACGGCTCGTGCGAACCTTCACCCTTAGAAACAGGGATGGCTTTGTCGAGAATTTCGGACCGGATCTCGTTGCGCGCGTCGGCGAACTAGCACCGGGCGTGCGGCTGCGTTTTGTGCTGAAGGCGGACAAGGACAGCACGCCCCTGCGCGACGGCAGCGTAGACCTGGAAACGGGCATCGTCGGAAAGGCCACGGGACCGGAGGTGCGCGCGCAAGCGCTGTTCCGTGATCGTTTCGTCGGTGTCGTGCGGGTGGGGCATCCATTATGCGGGATCACGATCACCCCTGCCCGCTATGCAGCCGGCCGGCACATCCTCATCTCCCGTCGCGGACTCGACAGGGGACCGATCGACGATGCCCTTGAGCCGCTAGGGTTGAAACGGGAGATCGTGACGGTCGTCGGCGGCTTTTCGGAAGCTCTGGCTCTGGCGCGCGCCTCGGACCTGATCGCCAGCGTTCCCGAACGCTATTCGGGAAACCTGCGCGACGGGATGTTCTGTTTTCCTCTGCCGGTTCCCTTGCCGGAAATCGGGGTTTCACTTTTGTGGCACCCGCGGCTCGATGCCGATCCGGCGCACCGCTGGCTGCGCGGGTGCGTTCGAGACGTTTGCGCTGGAATAACTCACTGGATCTCTTAGCGGTCAAAACGCCCGCTGCTGATCCGATCACGGCAACTCGGTGTTGCAGGTGCCGGCGATCTGGCCGACGGCCTCGCTGAACCCGGCAAGGTCGAAATCGGCCTCGCCTCGCCCCGACAGCAGCCCGAACCGCCAGGACAGCAGGAGCCGGTCTGCGGAGACCAAACGCCTGATACCGTCGGCACCATCCCGAACCAGCGTCCTTCCCCGCGGGCCGACCGACCAGCTTTCGTTGACCTTGCTGGCCTTGTCGACGGTCACCGACACGGTGATGGTCCGGCTGGCGGAGACGGCATCGTTCAACTGCAGCCATTCGCTCCAGCGCGGCTCACCATTCGCCCGGCAGGCAATGGTCAGGACCGGGCTGTAGCTCAAGGCGCCGCCGCCGGTGATGAGCTTGTTGGTGGCATGGAGCGAGGCCGTGACCAGGCCACCGCTGCCGGTGTCGAACCGCCAATTGTCGAGAACGCTGTCGGCCTCGGCAATGCCGCAGGCCGAGGCGAGGAGGAACGCCGTGGCGACCGCGCCTCCAATACCGACTAATAGCTTCAACGATGCCTCCAACCCTGCACTTTGCAACACAGCGCAGATAATGATCAAAACCTCGTATCGCCAGCCGCCACCACTGGTTGGGCGCGAATCTGTCGCTACCGCATCCGCCCGAAAATCGGAATCGATTCTCGGACAACAGGATGCGTAGAAATAAGAGTTCAGAGTGTACTTTGTGCGTCCAAGTGGCCGCACGTCGCTCTAAGATCACAACGAAAAAGGCCGCATTGAGGGCGTCCTTTCACAATTCGGCGGAATGCCGTGTTGTTCCGCGCTCTCAGCAGGTTTTTTCTTCGCCGCAGCCCTCTTCTTCTTAGGTTTATCCACATCATCGCCATTGCCTTTTCGGCTGACCGGAAGACCGCACTAGAATTTCGACCGGAAATCGAGCTATGATGCACTCGGCATTTCCTGGGACGGCTTCGCGCCCTTGGAGTGCCGGGAGGAAACGGGATATGGCCATCGCGCTTGTACTCGTTTTGGTAGTTGTGGGCTCAGTGTTGTTCCACTTCCTGAGCCCATGGTGGTGGACGCCGATTGCCTCGAACTGGGACTATATCGACAACACCATCATCATCACCTTTTGGATCACCGGCGTCGTCTTCGCCGCCGTCGTCCTATTCATGGCCTATTGCGTCTTCCGCTTCCGTCATCGGGAAGGCAATCAGGCAGCATACAAACCCGAGGACAAGCGGCTCGAATGGTGGCTGACGATCGTCACCGCAATCGGGGTCACGGCCATGCTGGTTCCGGGCCTGTTCGTCTGGAACCAGTTCGTCAACGTCCCAAGCGACGCAACCGAGGTCGAAGTCGTCGGCCAACAATGGCAATGGAGTTTTCGCCTGCCCGGCAAGGACGGCAAGCTCGGCACATCCGACACCCGCAACGTCAGCGCTGAAAATCCGCTGGGCGTCATCGCCAGCGACCCCAATGGCCAAGACGATGTCGTGGTCGAAGCTGCCGATCTGCATCTGCCGGTTGGCAAGCCGGTCAAGATGCTGCTTCGCTCGATCGACGTGCTCCACGATTTCTATGTCCCTGAATTCCGCGCCAAGATGGACATGATCCCGGGCTCGGTCACCTATTTCTGGTTCACCCCGACCAAGACCGGAACCTTCCAGGTCCTGTGCGCCGAACTTTGCGGCCAGGGGCATCCTTTGATGCATGGTGTGGTCATGGTCGACACGCAGGAAGATTATACGGCGTGGCTCGGCGAACAGCAGACTTTTGCGCAATTGTCGGCCCCCCAGCAGGTGGGCTCGGCAGAGTAGACGCCGTGAGAGACGGCGACGTGGGTTTAAATTGCGGCAGGGCTCGAAACTATCGAGCCTGGCCGAAAAGGGCACGGAGGTGTTCCTATGGTCGATATCACACCTGCAGATGCGGTACCGCCGGCCGAAGTCGCGGAAATGGAACTCTACCATCCGCACAGCTGGTGGACGAAATACGTCTTCTCGCAGGACGCCAAGGTCATTGCCATCCAGTATTCGGCGACGGCGACGGCAATCGGCCTGGTGGCGCTGGTGCTGTCCTGGCTGATGCGGCTGCAGCTCGGCTTCCCCGGCACGTTCGACTTCATCACCCCGGAAGCCTACTACCAGTTCATCACCATGCACGGCATGATCATGGTGATCTACCTGCTCACGGCACTCTTCCTGGGCGGCTTCGGCAACTACCTGATCCCACTGATGGTCGGCGCGCGCGACATGGTCTTTCCCTATGTCAACATGCTGAGCTACTGGATCTACCTGCTCGCCGTGCTGGTTTTGGTGTCGAGCTTCTTTGCGCCCGGCGGACCGACGGGCGCCGGCTGGACGCTCTACCCGCCGCAGGCGATCATGACCGGCACACCAGGCGGCCAGGACTGGGGCATCATGCTGATGCTCATCTCGCTGATCCTGTTCATCATCGGCTTCACGATGGGCGGCTTGAACTATGTCGTGACGGTGCTGCAGGGCCGCACGCGCGGCATGACGCTGATGCGCCTGCCGCTGACTGTCTGGGGCATCTTCACCGCGACCGTCATGGCGCTGCTCGCCTTCCCGGCGCTGTTTGTCGCCTGCGTGATGATGTTGTTCGACCGCGCGCTCGGCACCAGCTTCTTCATGCCGGCGATCGTCGAGATGGGCGAGCAATTGCAGCACGGCGGCGGCAGCCCGATCCTGTTCCAGCATCTGTTCTGGTTCTTCGGCCACCCCGAGGTCTACATCGTGGCGCTGCCGGCCTTCGGCATTGTATCCGACCTGATCAGCACTCATGCGCGTAAGAACATCTTCGGCTACCGGATGATGGTCTGGGCGATCGTCGGCATCGGCGCGCTGAGCTTCGTGGTCTGGGCGCACCACATGTATGTCAGCGGCATGCATCCCTATTTCGGCTTCTTCTTCGCCACCACGACGTTGATCATTGCCGTCCCGACCGCGATCAAGGTCTACAATTGGGTGCTGACGCTGTGGCGCGGCGACATCCACCTCACCATACCGATGCTTTTTGCCCTGGCCTTCATCGTCACCTTCGTCAATGGTGGGCTGACCGGATTGTTTCTCGGCAATGTCGTCGTCGACGTTCCGCTATCGGACACGATGTTCGTCGTTGCCCACTTCCATATGGTCATGGGCGTCGCCCCGATTCTCGTGATCTTCGGGGCGATCTATCACTGGTACCCGAAGGTCACAGGCCGGATGCTGAACGAGGCAATGGGCCAGTTCCATTTCTGGGTCACCTTCCTCGGCGCCTACCTGATTTTCTTTCCCATGCACTACATCGGCCTGATGGGCGTGCCGCGGCGCTACAACGAGCTGACCGACATGACGGTGATGACGGAATCGGCCCACCACCTGAACTCGTTCATCAGCATCATGGCGTTCATGGTCGGCTTTGCCCAGATGGTGTTCCTGTTCAATCTGATCTGGAGCATCCGCCATGGCCGGGAGGCCGGCGGCAATCCATGGCGCGCCACGACGCTCGAATGGCAGACGCCGCAAACACCGCCCGCCCATGGCAATTTCGGCAAGGAGCTGCCGATCGTCTATCGCTGGGCCTATGACTACAGCGTGCCGGGCGCCAAGGAGGATTTTATACCGCAAAACATGCCGGGCTCCTTCGGATCCTCAAGAGAGCCGGCATGAGCGTCATTCTGGTCTTCCTCCTCGTGATCGTCGGCTTTGCCGGATGGTGGCTTTCCCACCAGCGGCTGATGGCCAAGCCATGGCTCGAGCAAGGCGTGATCGGGGATATTATCGGCCCGGAAGGATCGGCGCTGCCGACCGCCAAGATCGGCCTCGGCGTCTTCCTCGCCGTCGTCGGCTGCCTGTTTGCGCTTTTCACCAGCGCCTATTTCATGCGCATGGCGCTGTCGGACTGGCAGGCGCTGCCGCTACCGCGCGTGCTCTGGTTCAACACCGGCGTGCTGGTCCTGAGCAGCATCGCGCTGCAATGCGCCTCGGTCGCCGCGCGCCGGGGCCAAATCGACACGGTCAGGCTCGGCCTCGTCACGGCTGGGCTCACCGCGCTTGCCTTCCTGATCGGACAGCTTGTGGCATGGCGGGAACTGACCGCCGACGGCTACTTGCTGACCGCCAATCCGGCCAACAGTTTTTTCTACCTGATAACCGGGATGCATGGCCTGCACATACTGGGAGGGCTGGTCGCCTTGAGCAGAACAACTGCCGGCGCCTGGAACGGAGCCCGGCCGGAGCGGCTTCGCCTCAGCGTCGAACTATGCGCCATGTACTGGCATTTCCTGCTTTTCGTCTGGCTCGCCATCTTCGCGCTTCTGGCCGGCTGGGCCGCGACCTTTATCGAGATTTGCCGACAGTTGCTGACCTAGGAGGGCCGGGCGGATGGCAGAGACGACAGTGACGCATATCGGCCAAACACAGCCGCGGCCGGCGGGCTTGCAAGGCGTCGCCGCCGACTGGTCGTCGGATCAGCGCGCGTTCAAGAACGTGTCCTGGGGCAAGGCCATGATGTGGATCTTCCTACTCAGCGACACCTTCGTCTTCGGCTGCTTCCTGCTCTCCTACATGACCGCGCGCATGTCTACCCGGGTGCCGTGGCCCAATCCGAGCGAGGTTTTTGCCCTTCATATTGGCGGCTCGAATGTTCCGCTGATCCTTATCGCCATCATGACCTTCGTGCTGATCTCGAGCAGCGGAACGATGGCGATGGCGGTGAATTTCGGCTATCGCCGCGACCGCCGCAAAACCGCGATCCTCATGCTTCTGACCGCAGCACTCGGCGCGACCTTCGTCGGCATGCAGGCTTTCGAATGGACCAAGCTGATCAGCGAAGGGGTACGGCCCTGGGGCAACCCGTGGGGGGCGGCGCAGTTCGGGTCATCCTTCTTCATGATCACCGGCTTCCACGGCACCCATGTGACGTTCGGGGTGATCTTCCTGATCATCGTGGCGCGAAAGGTCTGGCGCGGAGATTACGACACGGGACGGCCCGGGTTCTTCACCAGCCGCAGGGGCAGCTATGAGAACGTCGAGATCATGGGGCTCTACTGGCATTTCGTCGACCTGGTCTGGGTGTTCATTTTCGCATTCTTCTATCTTTGGTGAGAGGCAGACATGGCTTTGGTGAGAGGCAGATATGGCTGAAGCAACCGCAAACGGCCTGGGGCAACACACGCTGCACGGAGCTCAAGCGCATGATCCGGCAGCGACTGGCATCGCCCCGGCGGAGGTTCACCAGGAGCACCCGATCAAGCTCTATCTGGTGGTCTGGGCATGGCTGTTCATCCTCAGCGCCTGCTCCTATCTGGTCGATTATGTCGGCCTCCAGGGCTATCTCAGATGGTCGCTGATCCTGATCTTCATGATGCTCAAGGCCGGGCTGATCGTCGCCGTCTTTATGCACATGGCCTGGGAACGGCTGGCGCTGACATATGCGATCATATTGCCGCCGATACTGGTGCTGGTGTTCGTGGCAATGATGGTCTTCGAATCGGATTACACGCTTCTCACCCGGATGGTGTTTTTTGGGGCCGAGCCCTGACGCGCAATCCGGGCACAGGGTTTGTCGACGGCGTCTCCCCTCAGGAGCTGGAAGCGCTATTTGCGGTCCGCTCCCCTTTGCCTTGAAACAATCGACAGCTGGCCCATTTTCGTTGGTACGGGAAACGACAGAAGCAGAATGATTGCGCTCGTTTCCACATGCGTCGCGAACTCCAGCAAGGGAGGCTCAGGATGACGATCGCAAACAGACTGAAGGACTTTATCGACGGGAAAGGAATTTCCTATGAAACCGTCGAGCACCACCGCACGTCGACAAGCAGGCAGTCGGCAATAGCGGCGCATGTGCCCGGCAGCATAATGGCCAAATCGGTGGTCGTTCACCACGACGGCGGCTATGCGCTGGCCGTGGTCCCCAGCACCCACAGGATCGAGCTCGGCACGTTGCAGGACGTCATGGACCAGCGTATCGGCCTGGCCTCCGAAGACGAGGTGGTTTCGCTCTTCGAGGATTGCGACACCGGCGCCGTCCCGCCGATCGGCGGGGCCTACGATGTGCCGGTGATTCTCGATGAAAGCCTCGGCAAGGCCGACGACATCTATTTCGAGGGCGGCGACCACAGGACGCTGGTGCATGTCAGCGGCAAGGATTTCCGCAACCTGACCAGCGACGCTCGCCAGGCCCGCTTTAGCTACCCGGCTTACTGAAAGCTCTGGCCTGCCGTGCCGGCCGGCACGGCAGGCCAGGATTTTCAGCTCGCCGGCTTGGGGGAAGCCGGCGATTCCACAACTTTGCGATAGACGTGCCAGGTGGCGTGACCGAGGATCGGCAGCACGACCGCCAGCCCGGCGAACACCGGCAGCGAGCCTATGATCAAGGCGACGGCGACAATCAGTCCCCAGACAGCCATTACGATCGGGTTCGCCAGGACCACGCGCACCGAAGTGTGAATGGCTTCATAGGCACCGACGTCGCGGTCGAGCAACAACGGGAACGCGACGACTGTGGTGCACAACACGACCGCGGCGAAGACGAAACCGATAGCGTGCCCAAGGATAACCAGCGTCCAGCCACGTCCGGTGGCGAATATTTCACTGATGAAGCCGGACAGCGATTCCGGCGGGGCCGGGCCGAAGAGGGTCTGGTAAAATGCCTGGGCGGTCAAAAGCCAGGCGATGAAGATCGCAAGCAGCATGATGCCGACCGCTGCGATGGCCGGCAGCGCCGGAGAATTCCTGACCTCGAAAGCGTGGCTCCAGGAGGCGTCCAGCCCGGCCTCGCGTCGCCGGCTGATCTCATAGAGGCCGAGCGCCGCGAATGGACCGATCAGCGCAAAACCTGACACCAGCGGAAACAACAGCGGCAGCGCATTGTTGCCCGATGTCCAGACAGCGAGCACGACGCCGACCAGCGGATAGATCAGGCAGAGGAAAACGATATGCGACGGTTTGACCATGAAATCGTCGACGCCACGCCTGAGCGCGTCGAAAAGGTCGGAAACGCCAATCTTTCGAATTCTGGTGTGTTCCAGCGTCTCGCTGGCGCCTGCAATCACATGAAAACTTGCCATGACCATTCCTCCAGACCAGGTCCGGTAAGGTCGCGGTTCACGGTGCCGTCGTTCAGCGTGACTGGCCACGCAAAACCGCGACCTGCACCATGATCAACATACTCTCTTGCATGGCGTTTGTCGCCCTTTGTCAGAACAGCGCGGCTCCAGTGATCAGGCTAGCTCTAACGGCCTTTCTCCGATATTCTCCAAAGTGGGTTGCAGGGTGAAGGTCATGGATGGAAAGACCGTTCTCATACTCGGCCTTGGCATAGTTATTCTGCTGTTGCTGGGATTCTGTGCAGTTCCAACGTGAGGTTCGAGCAGGTTCAGGCACACCTCGTTCGGCAATCGCCGACTGACTGTCTCAATCTGGCAAGCAATCCGAGAACATCAGGATTCACTTGAGCCACGAGACAGGCATACCGTCAATTTCCGGCTGATATGACGGCACGCAATACGATGGTGTCGGCAAGCAGCACGGCAAAGATCGCGAAAAGATAGAAAATCGAATAGGCAAACAGCGCCTTTGCGCGTTTCATCTCCCACCCTTCAACCCGCCTTTTGTCGACCAGCAGCTTCCACGCATGCCAGATGAAGCCTGCGCCCAATGCGGCCGAAACAATCCCGTAGAATCCGCTCGCGAATCCAAGAGCCCAAGGCAGCACGCCGATTGGTGCCAGGATCAGCGAATAGCCGAAGATCTGTTTTCTGGTCGAAGCCTGGCCGGCCACGTTCGGCATCATGGGGATGCCGGCCGCTGCATAGTCGCCGATCTTGAACAGCGCGAGCGCCCAGAAATGCGGCGGCGTCCAGAGGAAAATGATCAGAAACAGGATGAGGCTTTCAATCCCGACCGCGCCAGTGGCCGCCGCCCACCCGATGACAGGAGGAAGAGCACCCGCGGCGCCGCCTATGACGATATTCTGCGGCGTCGAGCGTTTCAGCCACATCGTATAGACGACGACGTAGAAGAAAATGGTGAAGGCCAGCAGCGCCGCGGCAAGCCATCCCACCAGCACGCCGAGCGTAATGACCGAAAGTACGGAAAGCACCAGACCGAAGCCGAGAGCTTCGCCTGGCGTGACCCGGCCTGATGGGATCGGCCGTTTTGACGTGCGCGACATCAACGCATCAATATCGGCATCGTACCACATGTTGAGAGCCCCGGCCGCTCCTGCCCCAACCGCAATTGCACCGATTGCAATGACGGCAATGACCGGATTCATCACCCCGGGCGCCACCATCAGACCAACGAAAGCGGTAAAAACAGCAAGCGCCATGACGCGTGGTTTCAGAAGCGCGAAGAAATCACTGACCGTCGCTTCAGAGATCTGGATACCGGTATCCTCGAGGCCGCTTTCCCGAGCCGACATTTCAGGCGACCACCGATGGAGGCAGGCCATCTGGCCGGCGCATCGGCCGGCGGAAGAGCCAGGTTACTTCCTGGCGGAAGAACCGGGTTACTTCCTGGCGGAAGAACCGGGTTACTTCCTGGCGGAAGAACCGGGTCATTTGGAGAATTGCTTCAGATAGGCGATGACGTTGGCAAGATCCTCGTCCTTCTTGAGGCCGGGAAACGCCATCTTCCCGCCTTTGATCATGGCTTTGGGATCGCGAAGATAATTCGTCAGCGTGGCTTCATCCCATTTGACGCCGGATTTGCCGGCCTCGGTCATGGCTTTGGAATATTTGAACCCCGGATGCGTGCCGGCCGTTCGGCCGATGACGCCACTCAATGACGGACCGACCTTGTTCTGGTCCTTGTCCACGACGTGACAGACCTTGCACTTGGTGAAGACCTTCTCGCCCGCGGCGGCATCTTGTGCCTGGGATTGGTTCGTGATGAACGTCGCAGCGGACACGGCGGCGAAAAACGCGATTGCGCGCATGGCATTTCCTCCCCGATCGCCAAATCTGCCTTGGACGATCTGCGCGTGCCGACATTTTCGCCGGCATGCGCCCCTTGCACGACAGAGCGGAATATCCGCTTCTGCCGCATGGAATTGCGGCATCTACATACCACAGAATCTGGCTGGCAGATAGAAGAAGCCGACCAGCAAGATTTGCCGCCGAAGCAATGAGGCAACTCGATCGGCACACAGCCGGAACGCATCCCGGCCAAAGGCGTTAGACCAGCTACGGTTCAGCGTCAGCAAGATCAAATATCAGAGAAGCGTCCATGAACGACAGCAGCGTCCTGGAGGCGCGCCACAGCGCCCTCACGATCGACGGCGAGACGGTCTTCTACAGAGAGGCAGGCCCTGAAGCCGCGCCGGTGTTGCTGCTTCCGCATGGCTATCCCTGCTCATCCTTCCAGTATCGCCGGCTGATGCCGGCGCTCGCCGATCGGTGGCGGACTGTCGCGCCGGACTTCCCCGGCTTTGGCTACAGTGGAACCCCCAATCCGGCGCGGTTCGGTTATGATTTTGACGCCTATGCAACTTTTCTGGAGCGGTTCACCGACGCGCTGGGGCTCGGCAGCTATGCACTGTGGCTGCACGATTACGGCTCTCAGATCGGCCTGCGTCACGCCATAGCGCATCCGTCGCGGATCAGAGCCCTCATCATCCAGAATGGCGACATCTACGCGGATGCTCTTGGCCCCAAATACGAAACGATCCGGCGCTTTTGGCGAAATCCTTCACCAGAGAACCGCGCGCCGCTGGAAAAGGCGGTAAGCGAGGACGGCTTTCGCGCCGAGTTCGTAGGCGAAGTCGATGACGACGTCGCCCAACGCGTGCCGCCCGATATGTGGAAATTGCATTGGCCGCTGATGGATACGCCGGTGCGCCGGGCGCTTTCGGTCGGACTGATGGAGAAGCTCAAGGCTAATCTCGACTGGTTCCCTCGTTACCAGGAATACCTGCGCGAGCAGCGGCCGCCGGCAATGATCCTTTGGGGGCCGAAGGACGAATACATGCCCGAGCCGGCAGCGCGCGCCTATCTGCGCGATCTCCCCGAGGCCGAGCTGCATTTGCTAAACGACGCCGGGCATTGGCTGCTGGAAACCCATTTCGAGGCCGCCCTGCCCTTGGCGCGAGGGTTTCTCGGCGAGGTCCTGCATTAATCGCCCGCACAGAGGAGCACTTCATGAACGACAACCCCACAATTGCCCGGATCTGGCGGGGAAGGACGCGCCGCGATCTGGCAGACGCCTACGAGCCATATCTGCGCCGCGAAGGCATTCCGCCGCTTCAGGAGAAGGCGCTTGGCGTGCAGTTGTTTCGCGAAGATCGCGAAGAAGAAACGGAGTTCGTGACGATCTCATACTGGCCAGACGTCGACGCCATGGCGAGCTTCACCGGCGGCGACCCGCGCAAGATCCATCACCTGCCGCGCGACGAAGAGTTTCTCGTTGAACTGCCCGAACGGGTGACCGTGATGCGGATCCTCGTCACTCAATTGCCTCGCGATTAGAGCAATTCCAGGAAAAGTGTGAAACGGTTTTCCGTCCGGAATTGCGCAAAAACAAAGAGATAGAGCGGTTCGGCGTTTCCGTGAAACGATGAAGCGCTCTAGGGCGGCGGCGGTGACGGTTGCGGCCTTGCGGCATCGACAGCAACGAAAAAGGCCGCCTCGAGGGCGGCCTTTCACCATCCGCAGAACGCGGTGTTATTCGGCGTCCTTGGCAGCCTTTTTCTTCGGCGCGGCCTTTTTCTTCGGCTCTTCCGCATCGTCGGCCTGCTTGGCGTCAGCCTTCTTCGCAGCGGTTTTCTTCGCCGGCTTCGCCTTGGCCGTCTCGGTGTCCTCGTCGTCGGCCATCAGCTCTTCCTTGCTGACCTTGACGTCGGTGACGGAGATCTGGCCGAGCAGATGGTCGACCACCTTCTCCTCGAACAGCGGTGCGCGCAGCGTGTTCAGCGCTTCGGGATTGCTGCGGTAGAATTCGAAGGCTTCCTGCTGCTGGGCGGCCGGATAGCGGCGCACCTGCTCGAACAGGCCGCGCTGCAATTCGTCGTCCGACACCGTGACGCCAGCCTTCTCGCCGATTTCGGCGAGAACCAGGCCGAGACGCAC
>NZ_RZTA01000072.1:0-10684 GCF_004023115.1 Mesorhizobium sp. M6A.T.Cr.TU.017.01.1.1 | reverse complement strand
TCCGTGGTCTCCTCGTCGGCGAAGGTGCGGCCGGCGGTTTCCAGATCGCGGTTGACCTGGTTCCAGATGTTGTTGAACTCGGCCTCGACGAGCTTCGACGGCGCCTCGAACGAGTAGGCGGCATCGAGCTGGTCGAGCAGCTGGCGCTTGATCTTCTGGCGCGTCATCGAGCCGAACTGGTTCTCGATCTGGGTGCGCACCACTTCACGCAGGCGCTCCAGCGACTCCAGGCCGAGATTCTTGGCCGTTTCGTCGTTGATCTCCAACGCACCTGGCTGTGACACTTCCTTGACGGTGACGTCGAAGGTCGCTTCCTTGCCGGCGAGATGCGCCGCCTGGTAGTTTTCCGGGAACGTGACCGTGACCTGCGTCTCGTCGCCGGCCTTGCTGCCGATGAGCTGATCCTCGAAGCCGGGAATGAATTCCTTGGAGCCGAGCACCAGCGGCTGGTCCGTGCCGGCGCCGCCGCTGAAGGCTTCGCCGTCGATCTTGCCGACATAGTCGATCGTCACGCGGTCGCCTTCGGCGGCCTTGCCGGTCTTCGGCTCGTAGGTGCGCGCCGATTCGGCGACACGCTGGACCTGCTCGTCGATTTCGGTGTCGGGCACGTCGAACACCTGACGCGTCACCTTGATGTCGGAGAAATCCTTGATCTCGATCGGCGGAATGATCTCGTAATTCAGCCGGAACTCGAAGTCGGCGCCGCCGGCCAGGATCTTCTCGGCCTCTTTCTCGTCCTCGGTCATGATCACTTCGGGCTGCATGGCAGCCTTTTCGCCGCGCCCGGTTATGACCGAACGGGTCGAATCGTTGAGGATCTCGTTGACCACTTCGGCCATGAACGACTTGCCATAGACCTTTCGCAAGTGCTGCACCGGCACCTTGCCGGGACGGAAGCCGTTGATGCGGACCTTGTTCCTGGCGTCGGTAAGCCGCGCCATCAGCTTGGCTTCCATGTCACCGGCCGGCACGGTGATCTTGATCTCGCGCTTGAGACCGGAGTTGAGCGTTTCGGTGACCTGCATCATAGAACCTTTGTTTTCACCAATGAGGCCGCCAAACGGCTCCTGCCGTTTACAACCTGCCGGTATGATCTTGCCGAGAATGGCTTTTGGTGCGGGACTTGGCGATCTGTCCGCCCAAAGCGGCTCAAATCCTCCAGAAATACGCTCCAAAATGTGAATAAGTCTTTGTTTTTCCTACTTCTTATCACATTCTGCAGAAGCGGATCGTCGCATCCCGTCACATTCGACACGCCTTTTGTCACAGGCGCGGCTAATTTTCAACCATCTTCGCGCACCGGCGAACGGGCCCTATTTTGACCGCGACATTGACGGAATGATGGCTCAGCGCAGCGATCCTGACGCAGAGAAGCCCGCCACCTTGTGAGTGGCGGGCCGGCCGCGAAGTCAGGAGAGTGTTGTCAAAGCCTCGACGGCCGATGCGACGCTCCCGTTTGCGTAGTACTCAGCGACGCGCGATCAGCATGCAAAGCTGCCGCAGGTCACGGTCATAGGTGCCTTCGCTGCTGAGCACGTCGACACAGCGTTTCTTCATGCGCGTCAGTTGGCTGCTGGACATCTGCGCGACCACGCTCGGCACGTCGGGAGTGCCGGGCGTCCCTGGAGTTCCAGGCGTCCCCGGTGTGCCAGGGGTACCAGGAGGGATTCCGCCTCCAACGCCGACGCCGACACCTACGCCGACACCACTCGTGCCGCCGACATTGGCGTCTACCCCCGCTGTAAAGCCGCCGGTGCCACCGACATTTGCGCCTGCGCCGGCAGTGATACCACCAGTGCCGCCTATGTTTGCGCCTGCGCCAGCCGTGATGCCACCAGTGCCGCCCACCTTGGCGCCGGCACCGGCGGTAATGCCCTTGCTGCCCCCGATCGATGTCCCGGCGCCGGCATTCACCCCGCTGCTACCGCCGATCGAGGCGCCGGCACCGACGTTAATGCCGCCTGCGCTGGAAGGAAAAGACAGGGATAAAATAAGTGCACCACCGGCCAAAGCTGTGGCGAAACTCTTAACGACGTTTGCCATGACACTCTCCTTGGTAGTTACCTCACAGCAGCAGTTTCAGAGCCTGCTACTTTAGTGGTAACGAACTCAGAGAGTGTTTGAGTTGCTAACCCGGAATTTTGTTTGCGATCGTAACTTACGGGTAGCAAAAAATTCCGACTCAATTTGAAAGAATTGTGAACACATTCCCGGGCAGGAAGACTTGACCGCCAACGAGTTCCTTCCCGCCGCCGCCGCCTTCTTGGACGGAAGGTCCGCGCCGTGGCTGCCGATAGCACCACCTGGTGCTCATCTTGGCCGACAGCCTTGCAAAGAATCCTAATATGATCCGTCAGCTCGAGGCGATGCCAAAGCGTGGCGCGGCGTCAAGTCCACGGTTCACCGGCCAGGCGATTGGCATGGACGCTAACGCGAGGCCGAAGACCTCGAAAATCTAAGTCTTGAACTTGTGATAGGGCTTGTGACATAGACGTGTCACGGTGACACAAATCCAGCGGGTATGGCGGAATTGGTAGACGCACCAGATTTAGGTTCTGGCGTGAAAACGTGGGGGTTCGAGTCCCTCTACCCGCACCACTGCTCCTAACAGTGCATTAGGTTCCAGTGCCGAAAGGCGTGGGTTCGAGCTCCATCATCCGCACCAGTTTGGTGTCTACTCCTCAAAGACCTGTCGCGTGAACCATTCGGTCAAATTCGCAAGCTCGGGTCCCAGCACGCGATCCTCGCCGACTGGCGGCACGATGCTCCTGATATCCGCGACGAACGACTGAAGCGCCGGAGGCGCCACGCGCTCGGTGACATGCAGTGCCTGCGAGGCGATCACAGCCAGCATCGCCATCGCGGCGTCGAGGCAGCGGCCGGCGCGTGCTTCCTTCGTCCATGCGAGGAAGACCGTCGTCGCGACATCGTCCTGGCCGGCGCCGGCCGATTCCGTCCCCGGGATGAAGGTGCGCTGGGCCGAAAGTTTCGCCTGCTCCAGATAGCCCGTGATCGCCATCGGCACATAGCCGACATTGCCGTGACCGTCGCTGTCGCTCCAGTCCCGCCCCGTCAGAAGCAGATCGGGTAGGAGCGACACCTTGCCGTTCAGAAGCTTCGAGGCGTGGCGGTCGCACAACAGGCAGATATCGGCCCATATCGCCGCCAGATCATCCAGGGCGGGTGTTGCCATGGCATTGTGATAACCGCCCGTGCTGATGCAACGCCCGAGCGGATGCCCGTCGTCAGGCGGGATGTAGACAGGGTTGTCCGAGATCGAAGCGAGTGACACGGTGGCCGCACGCTCTGCTGATGCCAGCGCGCGATGCGCGTGTCCGAGGATGCGAGGGACGATGCGGTAGCTGACCGGCGCCTGATAATTACGGCGCCCGGTGCCGGCGCCGGCAAGAAACTCCCTCAATCCCCGCAGGGCCGCTGCTTCATGTTCATCGCCCCAAAGCGCATCGAGCGCCGGGTCGTAATGTTCGAGCGGCGCGCGAAACGCTTCGATCGAAAGCGCAAAGACTTTTTCGGCAAGGCGAATACGGCGGCGAGCCGCCAAGGCCGCATCGGCCACAAGTGCGGCAGCGCAAGGCGAGCCGTTGATCAGGGAGCCCCGTTCCTTGACCTCCAGGTCGAAGCGCGTCGAAAGCTCAGCAAACAGCGGATAGAGCGCGAGGATTTCACCGGCGCCGCCCTGGCCGGAGGATGGCACCATGGGCATCGGTCCGCCGTCCAGCATCGCGGCGACGGCGAGCGCCATGCGTGGTGTGGTCGCGGCGTTTCCTTCGAGGAAATTCGCCAGCCGGGCGAGCACGATCGCCCTCACCACGCGGCCCGGCAAAGGCTCGCCGAACGAAGTGGCGGCTGCAAAGGCCTTGATGCGCGCATGGCGATCCCGCTCGCCAAGTTCGAGCCGCCGGCTCGCCAGTTCTCCCATGGCGGTGGTCACGCCATAGATGACCGGTACAGGGTCGGTTTCAATGAGACGCAGGAACGATGCGCGACACTCTGCGATGCGCTGCAAGGCCTTGCCGCTGATTTGCACCGTGTCTTTCTTCCAGGCGACGCGGAAAACCGAGTCGAGATTTATGTCTTCTCGTGTCGTCAGGATAATTGTCATGTTTGATGCTGTCCGAGCCGGCCACGCTTTTCAATTCTAATAAAGCGGTTCCTCGAACAGCGTCTTGTCGC
Source organism: Mesorhizobium sp. M6A.T.Cr.TU.017.01.1.1 (assembly GCF_004023115.1). Taxonomy (NCBI): domain Bacteria; kingdom Pseudomonadati; phylum Pseudomonadota; class Alphaproteobacteria; order Hyphomicrobiales; family Phyllobacteriaceae; genus Mesorhizobium; species Mesorhizobium sp. M6A.T.Cr.TU.017.01.1.1. The sequence continues at coordinate 6,490 of NZ_RZTA01000072.1, read as the reverse complement.
CGTCCATCAGCGCCTTGATCTGCGCCGTGCCATTGGCTGCGATTGCAACACGGACGCCGAATGGCCGCACCCGCATGTCGTTCTGGATCGCCATCCCCTCGCCTTCGGGCAGATAGAAGCGCTGGATGCCATAGTCCGGCGCGATCGCCGTTGCTTCCGGGCTGAGATCCCAGCCTGCGGATACGTGTCCGACGATGTCGGCTTCGTCCGATGCTGCTGGCGCAGGTGCCTGGCCGAACCAGGCCGAGGTCGCACCCCAATAGCCGTCGGCGCCCTGCTTCAGCCTGACCACGATCGACGTGTCGTCACTCGTCAGCTTGCCGGCCGGAATGTTGCCGATCAGTTGCGTCGGTATGCGCGAAATATCGTAGCTGAGGAAAATGTAGTCGCCTCGCAGGAGATCGCGCGGATCGACCGGTTCCACCCTCAGCAGCACTTGCCTGCCGTCGCGCAGGATCGCTGCCCGGCCGGCGATGATCCAGCTCAGGAAACCGATCTGGACGAGCGCCAGCACCACCGCCGAAATGATCAGTTTTTTACCGATCATCATGCCGCCGCTCCTTCCATGCTGGGGGACCTCATGCGCTTTTCGATGCGGATGATGACAAGGGCAAGGATGCCGAGAAGCACTGCTGCCGCAAGAAAGAAGCCTGCCGTGTCGAGCATGGACTGCAACATCACCATATAAATGATGGCGAGTTCGAAGGCGAAGCCGGCATAGGCAACCCAGCGCAAGCCCCTGCTCTCGCGGCCGCCCAGCACGATTGCTGCTACAATGCCGGCGAGCGCAATGGCCGAGGCAATGCCGAAGCCGCTTTTGTTGTTATCGTCGGCCAGCTCGAACTGAATCATCGCCAGGCCGGTGAGAAATCCAATCAGCGCGTGCAGGGGCAGCCGGCCGCTAAGTTGCACGATCCTGTCGACGGACCCCGCGGCGAAGATCGCAGCCGCGAAAAGCAGCGCCGACACGACGACGAGCGGGACAGCGACCAGCAGCGTTTCGTATTCCATTACCATCAGCACGAGATAGAAGATGACCGACAGGATGATCAGGTGCCGCGCCGCCTGGCTGCGCGTCCAAAACGAAATGGCGAACAGCACGATCGCCATGACGACGAAGAGGTGCGGAAATTCCGTGCGCCCGAAATAGTCGAACCCTCTCAGGAACAGCCAGGCATCGGCGATGCCGACAGCAGCAACGGTCAGCGGGTTCGAGCGCAGCGCAACCGCCGCCAAGGCCGTGCCTGCGCCCCAGGTGATCAAGGCCGACGCCTCGTCGCCAGACAAATGATACATCTGACCGATCAGCGCGATCGATCCGCCGAATGCCGTCGCGGCGACGATCCAAAGCGCCTCGCCGATCGCAGCGTGGTCGCGTGTCTTCAGCACCGCGCCGCCGACATAGCCGGCGATGATGATCGCGAAGAGCGCCGCCACCCGCGCCAGCCGCGGGATGACTTCCCAATTGGCAGCGACGAAGATCAGGACGGCCGCGCCAAACAGCAGCGCCGCCATCATCGCCAGGATCGAACCGAAGCTCAGCGATCTCCGTTGATTGGCTTCGACGTCGCGCGTCAGCGCGTCGGCTGTCGGGGCATCGATCAGGCTGGCCTGCAGCCATCGTGCGATATCGGCCCTGACGCGTGACGAATAGCTCGCCATACCTTTCTCCCCCAGCTTGGTCTTTTTTTCAGCCGACCCGGCCAAATCGTTGACGCCACGACATTTTCCGATTCCGGCTTATCTATGTCGAACACGTGAGCGCCGCGTGATGGTGCATTGCACAATTTGCATTGCTGCCATGCACCAATAGCGCTTTTAAATCGATATGACCCCACCTATCTTCAGGGCGTACACAAAGACGGAATGATCCGAAAGAAAGACGAAACGAGAAATACCATGAACCTGATCCGCAACTACCGCAACTGGCGCCGCTACCGGGACACCGTTTCCGAGCTGAGCCGCCTGAGCAACCGCGAACTGACCGACCTCGGCATCAGCCGCAGCGACATCCACTACGTCGCTCGCAAGGCGGTCTAATCCTCTTCGGACCGCAAATGGTCCGAACCAGTTTGACTTGAAAAGAGAACGACAATGAACCTGATCCGCAACTATCGTAACTGGCGCGTTTATCGCTCGACGGTTACCGAGCTGGGTCGCCTTTCGAACCGCCAGCTGCATGATCTCGGCATCGTCCGCGACGAGATCAAGATCATCGCCCGCAAGGCGATCTAATCAAGGAATTTCGCCAGGGTCGACCTCCTCCCCGACCCTGACGAATACGGTCAGCCTTCACCTCCTCCCGAGGGTTGACCACAAAAACGGCGCCCGCCGCACCTCCTCCCGCGGCGGGCGCTGTTTCCCCGGGCGAAACGAGTTTCGTCCCAAGGGTTTCGCCCCCTTTCATCAGGCGAAAGGAATTTCGTCAAAGCCGACCTCCTCCCCGGCGATGACGAATACGGTCGATCTTCCCCTCTTCCCGAGGATCGGCCAGCAAAACGACACCCGCCGGACCTCCTCCCCCGGCGGGTGTTGTTGTTTTCAGGGTCGATTCACTCTGGGAGCCGTTTTGGCGGGACGTCCCCTGTCGTCAGTCCAGCGCACCGCTTTCCAGCACGCCCCGTTTCTTCCACTGGCTCAGCGGAAAAATGTCCGGCGCGCCGCCCATCGCCGCATACCAGGAATCCACCACCCATTCGGTGCCTCCGCGGTCGCTGATCACCGCCGTCCAATGGGGATAGCGCCCGTCGACAAACAGGCCTCGCGAGGCATTGTCCTCGACCTTGTGAAACCTGAGCAATTTTCGCTCGGCAAGGTAGACCAGCAGCGCATGCGTATTGGTCGATTCGTCGACACAATCCATCTGGCCCCTGATGCGCGATGCACCGAATTCCGACTGCGGCAGATCGCGAACGCCGGTAGCCCGGAGAATGCGCTGCTCGAAATAGCGGACAGCTTTCTTGACAGCGGAACGCTCGGCTTGGGGCGAACCCGCGCCCGCACGCAGGATGGAGCGGAAACGCGCGCCGTCACCGGGGCCAAGCGCCAGCATCGTGCGATAGTTGCAACTATAGCCATGGCATATGGGGATCCGCTTGGAAGCCGTCGCGGCCAGTTCGCCGGCGGCCGCTGATCCGCCCGTGGCGATGACGGCTATCAGAAAGATCACTTTGGCAAAGATCCCGAGACTCCCGTCCATTCTCCGACAGTAGACGATTGCAGCACTTGGCGCCAACAGCGCGGCTAACTCGGGCAATTGCAATCGCAGCTACAAGCGACTATTTCGGCGCTCATGAACAAGAATCCCATTCACGTCATCGGCGGCGGTCTCGCCGGCTCCGAAGCCGCTTGGCAGGCGGCCGAAGCCGGCGTTCCCGTTGTCTTGCATGAAATGCGCCCCGTCCGCGGCACCGATGCGCACAAGACGGATGGGCTGGCCGAGCTGGTCTGTTCCAATTCCTTCCGTTCCGACGATGCGCAAACCAACGCCGTCGGCCTGCTGCATGCCGAAATGCGGCTGGCCGGATCGCTGATCATGAGCGCCGGCGATGCCCACCAGGTGCCGGCCGGTGGCGCGCTTGCCGTCGACCGCGACGGATTTTCCGAAGCGGTGACCAACAAGCTCGAAGCGCACCCGCTCATCACCATCCAGCGCGAGGAAGTGCCCGGTCTGCCGCCTGCGGACTGGGACCAGGCGATCATCGCCACCGGCCCGCTGACCGCACCTGGGCTCGCCCAATCGATCGCGGAAGTGACCGGCGCGGATGCGCTCGCCTTCTTCGATGCCATCGCGCCGATCGTCCATTTCGACACGATCGACATGGACATTTGCTGGTTCCAGTCACGCTACGACAAGGTCGGACCCGGCGGCACCGGCAAGGATTACATCAACTGCCCGATGGACAAGGAGCAATATCTCGCCTTCGTAGGGGCGCTTCTGGAGGGCCAAAAGACCGAATTCAAGCAATGGGAAGGCACGCCCTATTTCGACGGCTGCCTGCCGATCGAGATCATGGCCGAGCGCGGCGTCGAGACGCTGCGCCATGGGCCGATGAAGCCGATGGGGCTGACCAATGCGCACAATCCGTCGGTGAAGGCCTATGCCGTCGTGCAGCTTCGCCAGGACAATGCGCTGGGCACGCTCTACAACATGGTCGGCTTCCAGACCAAGCTGAAGCACGCCGAGCAGGTGCGCGTGTTCCGCACCATCCCGGGCCTCGAAGACGCCGAATTCGCCCGCCTCGGCGGCCTGCACCGCAACACCTATATCAATTCGCCGACGCTGCTTGACCATTCGCTGCAGCTGAAGTCGCGACCCGGCCTGCGCTTCGCCGGCCAGATCACCGGTTGCGAAGGCTATGTCGAAAGTGCGGCCATCGGCCTGCTTGCCGGTCGCTTTGCCGCAGCCGAACGGTTGGGCCACGCACCGGCGCTGCCACCGTTGACCACAGCCTTTGGCGCGCTGCTCAACCACATCACCGGCGGTCATATCGTTTCCGACGACGAGCCGGGAAAGCGCTCCTTCCAGCCGATGAATGTCAATTTCGGCCTGTTCCCACCGGTGGAAGCACCGAAGTCAGAGGGAAAGCGCCTGCGCGGCAAGGACAAGACCGTCGCCAAGCGGCGTGCGGTGACATCGCGCGCGCTGGCCGACTGCCGCGAATGGCTGGGGCTGCCAGCGCGGGCGGAAGCGGCGGAATAGTCCGCCTGTCTGTTCTTGTCGATCGGGCGCCAGGAGAGTAGGATACTATCCTACTCTCCATCATAGGGAGCAATTCCATGGAGCCCGCCGAGAAGCTGTCAGTCACCATCACGCCTGCCATGGCGCGCATGATCCGTGAAAAAGTCGAGGACGGCTCCTTCGGATCGGCAAGCGAAGTCATCCGCGCAGCACTTCGCGCCTTCCAGCGCGAGGAGGAAGAGCATGCCGAGCGCATGGCCTCGATCAGGGCGCGCGTGATGGCATCGATCGAGGATACAAGGCCGGGCTATTCGGGAGAAGAGGTTCGCGCTCACCTTCGGGGATTCGTCGCCCGACATTCGAGCCGTGCTGATGATTCAGCGGCTTGAAGTCGAGTATCGAGAAACTGCCAGGAATGATCTGCCGACATTTTCAGGAACATCGTAGAGGCCGGCGGAAGTCCGGATGTCGCGCTGAAGTTCGTCTTGCGCATCGAAGACCGCTGCCAGAGCATCGGCAATGCGCCTCGCGGTGGCCGATCGCGTGACGACCGTTCGAGCACTCCGCGATCATTGCTTACGTTGTCAGCGACGATCTCGTTCGCATCGTCAACATCTTCTATGGTGGTCGCGACTACGAGATGCTGATGCGCGATGCCGGATCGAGCGATCCATCGTGACAGACCTCAACGGCTGCGGTGGTAGTTCCGGCTTTCTGGATTCCTCATACTTGGCAGCCTTCAGGCGTCCGGCCAGCCTCGCGTCGCGCAGCGCAACAGCAGCCAATGCCGGCGCCAGGCCGAAAGCCGTGTCGCGCCGCTCAGAGGCGAATGACGAGAACTTTCCATCTTGCTGAGATAGGCGCGCGAGAGAGCCAGCGGCAGAAATGCCGGGCGCAGCGAAACCGGCAAAGCCGACGCGCCGCCTTCGAATGCCGCAAGATGTTCCCGCGCCAGCGCGATCATCGCCGCCACAGCGCGTTCCGCCCCCAGCCCACCATCGCCCGCAACGAACTCCTCGGGCGACGACCCTGCCGCGGCCAGAATGTCGGCCGGGACAAAGCATTGCCCGCGCTTGCGGTGCTGCGGCAGCAGCAGCAACAGGCCGGTCATCGCCTGTGCGCAGCCTGCCCTGCCCGCAAGTTCGGAAAACCGCGGCGCTTCGACGGGATCGAGCACCATCGCCGCAAGCTGGATGAGCGCCGCTGCGGTCTCGCCGCAATAGCCTTCCAGATCGATGCGAGACGGCATAGGGTCGTCATAGAGATCGAAGATGCGGGCTTCGAGCATATTATCGAAGGCAAGTTTCGGCAGACGGTGGGCGGAAATCGTCGCCTTCAACGCATCCGCGACGGGATGGCCGACGCCTGCCCCGTCGTCCTCGGCTGCGATGACATCGCGCCACCATTGCAGCCGCACCTCGCCCGGCAGCGCCTCGCGGATACGGTCGCGGATGCCAGATATCTCGGCATTGAAGGCATAGAGCGAAAACAGCGCGTCACGCTTGTCCTCAGGCGCATAGAGCGCGGAAACATAGCGGTCATGGTCGGCGGCTCGCACCGTTTCCATGACGATTTTGGCGTTTTCGCTCACGTCACTCGACGGCGATCAGTGCGGCGGCCACCGCACGGTTTTCCGCCAGAAGAACATTGTAGGTCCGCACGGCAGCGCCGGTCGACATCGGATCGGCCGTAATGCCCGCCGTCTTCAGCGCGGCACGCAGCGCTGCCGGCAACGGCTTGAGATCCTTGCCGGCGCCGACCAGCAGGATCTCGACCTTGTCAGCCTCGTTGAGCAGCTTGGCGAAATCC
>NZ_RZTA01000071.1:0-33166 GCF_004023115.1 Mesorhizobium sp. M6A.T.Cr.TU.017.01.1.1 | reverse complement strand
GCTTCATTCCGGCCGTGATCGGCTCGTTGACGCGGATCCCGCCGGTCGTGAACGCCGCTGGCAAGACCATCGTCGGCAGCGGGCTGACGCTGCACATGACGACGATCGTGATCGGCCTCGTCGCTGTGCTCGCCTATGCCTATCTCGGGCTCAGGGCGCGGCGCAGCCGAGAGCGGCATGGCTATGAAGCCGAACCCTTCCCGCTGTTTGTCGTCAAGACCCTGGTGATCAGCGCCCTGACGCTGTTCCTGGTCTACCAATTCGCCACCTACAGAGGTCTGCCAATCGTTCTCGTGGTGATGGGCGTGCTGATCGCGCTGTTCGTCTTCGTCACCAAACGCATGACGGTCGGCCGTCGTATCTACGCAATGGGCGGCAATGCCAAGGCGGCGCAGCTATCGGGTATCAAGACCGAGCGGCTGACCCTGATGGTGTTCATCAATATGGGCGTGCTCTCGGCGCTCGGCGGGCTGATCATTGCGGCGCGCCTTGGCCAGGCGGTGCCGGCGGCGGGCCTCGGCAGCGAGCTCGACGTGATCGCCGCCGTGTTCATCGGCGGCGCTTCGGCGATGGGCGGCGTCGGCCAGGTTATTGGCGCGGTGGTCGGCGGCTTCATCATGGGCGTGATGAACAACGGCATGTCGATCATGGGCGTCAATGTCGATTGGCAACAGGTGGTGAAAGGCCTGGTGCTGCTCGGCGCCGTGGTCTTCGACGTCTACAACAAGAACAAGGCTTGAGCCGGGAGAAACCTGGCCGGACGAGGAAACCATACGGGTCACATCGCGGCTGCCGGCAAGAGGCCGGTGCGAAGAAGTCTCCTGAGAGACCAGGCCAGCGAGCGCAATCCGGACGAAGAATTTCACCCGTGGCACGGATTGGTCCCGAGCCGCGCAGGTCCGGGTTTGCCAGATGGGCGGCCGGGCCAAGACAATAGAGAGGGCACATCATGCTGATTTCCCAGATCCTCGACGACGCGGAGACCATCCGCGTTGTTGCCCGCAACGGCGGCAAGACCAGGATCATCAACGGCGCCCGCAGCGTCTATTCGCTGGCGATGGAGGCCGCGCGCACCGGCACCGGGCTCGCCGCCCTCATCGAGCGCAAGGGGTTCGGTGAAGCGGTCGACCTCGATGCCGCCTACAAGAAGGGACGGCTGTTGTCGCCGATCAACCATCCGGATCCGGCGCATCTTCATCTCACCGGCACCGGGCTGACGCATCTCGGCTCCGCCGCGACCCGCGATGCCATGCACAAGAAGCTCAGCACCGGCGGCGAAGAGCAGCTCACCGATTCCATGAAGATGTTCCGCATGGGGTTGGAGGGCGGCAAGCCGACCAACGGCCAGACGGGCGTGCAGCCGGAATGGTTCTACAAGGGCAACGGCACCATGGCGGTGGCGCCCGGTGCGGCACTTCTGTCGCCCGCCTTCGCCCAGGATGCCGGCGAGGAGCCGGAAATCGCCGGCATTTATGTCATCGGCGACGACGGTGCCCCGTTCCGCGTCGGCTTCACGCTGTCAAACGAGTTTTCCGACCACGTCACTGAGCGTGTGAACTATCTTTTCCTCGCGCATTCCAAGCTGCGCAACGCCTCGTTCGGGCCGGAGATCCTGATCGGCGACCTGCCGTCCGACATCAGGGGTTCCTCACGCATTGTCCGCGACGGCAAGCTGCTGTGGGAAAAGCCGTTCCTGTCAGGCGAGGCGAACATGTCGCACACCATCGCCAATCTCGAACATCACCACTTCAAATATTCGGCTTTCCGCCAGCCGGGCGACGTTCATGTGCACATGTTCGGCACCGCGACGCTGTCCTTCGCCGACGGCGTCAGGACCGAGGCCGGCGACGTGTTCGAGATCGAGGCCAAGGATTTTGGCCTGCCGCTGCGCAACCCGCTTGAAATCGAGCAGCCGGTGAAGGTGTCGGTGAAGGCGCTGTAGCGGGATCTCCCCCCTTGAGGGGGAGATGTCGCCGAAGGCGACAGAGGGGGTCGTCTCGCGTAGAGCGCCAGCCCCCTGCGTCTGCGATAAAGAGCCGAGCCCGGCCGGACCGACCCCCTCTGGCCTGCCGGCCATCTCCCCCTCAAGGGGGGGGATTGGCAGTTCCTACCTCAGTAAATATCGAAGTCGAAATATTTGGCCTGGATCTTCTTGTAGGTGCCGTCGGCGACGATTGCATCGATCGCGGCGTTGAGCTTTTCGCGCAGCGCATTGTCTTCCTGGCGCACGGCGATGCCCGCTTCCGTCTCAGTGCCCTTGACGTCGCCGACCATCTTGCAGCAGCCGTCGCTCGACTTCTTCATCCAGTCCATCAGCACGAACTTGTCTGAAAGGACGGCATCGAGGCGGCCGTTCATCAGGTCGGTAACCGCCTCCTCCTGGGTCGGATAGAGCTTCGCCTCGGCACCGGCCTTGCCATAGACATCCTGGGCATAGTCGGCCTGGGTGGTCGAAGCCTGGGCGCCGACCGTCTTGCCGGCGAGTGCGGCGGGTTCGGTCGAGGCAATATCGCTGTCTTTCAAGGCCACCAGCGAAAGCGGCGTCGTATAGTATTTGTTGGTGAAGGAGACCTGCTTCTTGCGCTCTTCGGTGATGCTCATGGACGCGACGATGGCGTCGAACTTTCTAGCCTGGAGCGCCGGAATCATGCCGTCCCAGTCCTGCGTGACAAGTTCGCATTCGACCTTCATCTGAGCGCAAAGCGCCTCGGCGATGTCGATATCGAAGCCGACGAGCTTGCCATCCGCGGTGATGGTGTTGAACGGCGGATAGGCGCCTTCGGTGGCGATCTTCAATTTTTCCTGTGCTTGCGCCGAAAAGGACCCGGCTGATATCACCAGCATGGCGGCTGTTGCTGCCGATGCGATCCATCTTGAAATCTGCATTTTTTTGTTCCCTTGGTTCAGAGCCACCCTGACGGCTGGGCACAGCCAAGCACGACGCGCAGGGTTCAGGCAAGCGCGGTCTGATCGTGATGGGCGATCAGCGCGCGGCGCGGAAATGCTTGGACAGTTTCAGGCCCTGTGCCTGATAGTTCGAGCCGAGATCTGTGCCGTAGAGCGCCTGCGGCCGCTTCAGCATGTGCTCGTAGACCAGCCGTCCGACGATCTGACCGTGGTCGAGGATGAACGGCACTTCGTGGCTGCGCACTTCGAGCACCGCCCTGCTGCCGGTGCCGCCGGCCGCCGAATGGCCAAAGCCCGGATCGAAGAAACCGGCATAGTGGACACGGAATTCGCCGACCAGCGGATCGAAGGGCGTCATCTCGGCGGCGTAGAGCGGCGGCACATGCACCGCCTCCTGGCTGACGAGGATATAGAATTCGTCCGGATCGAGCACCAATTCGCCGGCACCGCTCTTGTAGAGCGGCTCCCAGAAGTCGACAACATCCTGTGCGGCGCGCTTGTCGACATCGACCAGGCCGGTGTGGTGCTTGCCGCGGTAACCGACCAGGCCATCCTTATCGCCATCGAGATCGATCGACAGCGCGATGCCGCCGCCGGAAATGTTCGGTGGCTCGGTGGCGACGAGCGTCTCGGCGCGGTGCAAGTCGTTGAGCTCGCTTTCAGACAAAAGCGCATTGCCGGTGCGGAACCTGATCTGCGACAGCCGCGAGCCGGTGCGGACGACGATCGGAAAGGTGCGCGGGCTGACTTCCAGATAGAGCGGGCCGTTGTAACCGGCAGCGATCTTGTCGAACTCGTGGCCGCGATCGGTCATCACGCGGGTGAAGATGTCGAGCCGTCCGGTCGAGCTCTTCGGGTTGGCCGAGGCCGAAATGTTTGCCGGAAGCGCCAGGCTCTCCAGCAGCGGCACGATATAGACGCAGCCCGTCTCCAGCACCGCGCCGTCGGCGAGATTGATTTCGTGCAGCTTCAGGCGGTCGAGTTTTTCAGCGACGCTGTGGTTCGGGCCGGGCAGGAAGGAGGCGCGCACCCGCCAGGCCTTGTCGCCAAGCCTGAGGTCGAGACTGGCCGGCTGGATCTGGTCGGCATCGAGCGCGCGTAGCGACGTCAGCGCGCCCGACTGGAACAGCGCCGAAATATTCTGATCGGGAAGAATGCCTGTCTGCCGCAAAGTCTGGCTCCGCTCGAAGGCCGGGCAACGTATCGTTTGCCGCAGGTTCTTGCCGCGGAACCTGCTGGTACAAACCTCTTAATCATGCCGGCAATTGACGCAAGCGCGGCGCGGGTCTAAAGGGTCGTTATCCCGTGGTGATTTGGCCGGTCGGCTTGCAGCCACGTTAAACAAGTCGCTAAAGGACCGTCGGGCCGCAAGGCCGTATGGACCGGTTGCGACTTTCGCGACCGGTTTTTTTGTGTCTGGAACAAAAGTGATGACAAGCAAGAAGCGCAACTGGAAACCTCAGACAGCACTCGTGCATAGCGGGACCTTGCGTTCCGGCTTCGGCGAGACCTCCGAGGCGATGTACCTCACCCAGGGCTATGTCTACGACACCGCGCAGGCGGCGGAAGCGCGCTTCAAGGGCGAGGAACCGGGCTTCATCTATTCGCGCTATGCCAACCCGACGGTCGACATGTTCGAGAAGCGCATGTGCGCACTGGAAGGTGCCGAAGATGCACGCGCCACAGCATCCGGCATGGCGGCGGTCACCGCAGCACTTTTGTGCAGCGCCAAGGCCGGCGATCATATCGTGGCGGCGCGCGCGCTGTTTGGCTCCTGCCGCTGGGTGGTCGAGACGCTGGCGCCGAAATACGGCATCGAGGCGACGCTGGTCGACGGCACCGAAATCGCCAATTGGGAAAAGGCGGTCAGGCCGAACACCAAGCTGTTCTTTCTTGAAAGCCCAACCAATCCGACGCTGGAAGTCGTCGACATCGCAGCCGTTGCCTCGCTTGCCAATTCGATCGGCGCGCGGCTGATCGTCGACAATGTCTTTGCCACGCCGTTGCAGCAGCAGCCCTTGCAGCTCGGCGCCCATATCGTCGTCTATTCGGCGACCAAGCACATCGACGGCCAGGGCCGCTGCCTCGGCGGCGTCATCCTGTCGGACAAGAAGTGGATCGATGAGAACCTGCACGACTATTTCCGCCACACCGGTCCGAGCCTGTCGCCCTTCAACGCCTGGACGCTGCTGAAGGGCCTGGAGACGCTGCCGCTGCGCGTGCGCCAGCAGACGGAAAGTGCCGGCCGGATCGCAGATTTCCTTGCCGAGCGATCAGAGATTGCCCGTGTCATTTATCCGGGCCGCGCCGACCACCCGCAGGCGGCGATCGTCAAAAAGCAGATGTCGGGCGGCTCGACGCTGATCTGCCTCGACGTCAAGGGCGGCAAGCAGGCGGCCTTCGCCTTCCAGAACGCGCTCGATATCGTGCTGATCTCCAACAATCTCGGCGACGCCAAGAGCCTGATCACTCACCCGGCGACGACGACGCACAAGAATCTGAGCGACGAGGCGCGCGCCGAACTCGGCATCGGGCCAGGCACGCTCAGGCTGTCTGTCGGCCTGGAGGACGCCGACGACCTGCTCGAAGACATCGAGCAGGCATTGAAAGCCGCCAGATAGGGATACGCACTGGAGCGGCTTTGCTCGCATCGTCAAAAGCAGGCGCTGTCAGGCGCCCGACGGGGTCTCTTCCAATTCCGCAGCGGCGCTGGTGTGGATGGTCATCGTGTTGCCGCGCCAGTCGACGGCACCGCTGAGCCAGCCTCGCGCCCAAATGGCGGGAAGCATCACGTCCCGCGCAACCATCGCCGGGATCATGCGCAGCGACAGGTGCCAGCCCTTAGCCGAGGCGAGAGCGCATTCCGGCAAATACGCGACTACCAGCACGGCGATGGCGGTTGCCGACAGGCTGAAGCCGGCGCTGGCCGCCGCAATCAGCGCAAGCGCCAGCGGCATCGCCGCGCCGATCAGTATCTCGGGCGCGAAGAACAGGGGGAAGGTGACGCGGCGCAGGCGTGCCCAGCGGGCCTGGCGCGACCAGATTTCGCCGAGAGTGCGCAAACCGAGCGGCTGCTCAAAGGGCGAGGCGACGAGATTGACGCGCAGTCCGAGCCCGTTGACCAGCTTGGTCGCGGCGGCGTCCTCGGCGATCTCGGCGGCAAGCGCACGGATGCCGCCATTGGCGTCGAGCATGGGCTTGTCCCACAACATGCTCTTGCCCTGGGCAAAACCGAGGCCGATCACCTCGCCGGCATATTGCCAGCGCGCCTGTAGGGTGTTGAGGAATGCGCATTCGACCTCCGCCCAGAACCCGTCCGGCCGCGAGCCGATCGGCGTCGAGCAGACAAGGCCGGTGTCGGGCCGCCACGTCGCCATCAGATGCTGGACATAGTCCCTCGGCATCAGGACGTTGGAATCGGCAAGGATGACCCAGCGGTGGCGCGCGGCCTCCCAGCCCTTCACACAATTGTTGAGTTTCGGATTGCCGCTGATGCGGTCGTCGCCGACGAGCAGCCGGGCCGGCACGGCCGGAAAGCGGGCGATCGCATCGGTGATCGGCCTGACCACCGGGTCGTCGGCATGGGCGACGCAGAAGATGAGCTCATAGCGCGGCCAGTCGAGCGAGAAGACGCGCTCGAGCGTTTCCTCGGCAAACGGCTCGACGCCGCGCGACGGCACGACGATCGACACCGCAGGCGCCTTGCCGGCTGGCGGCGCGATCCTGCCAGGCCGCTTCAGCTTCAACGAAGCGAGCAGGATGCTGGCGAGATTGACAAGGAGCAGAGCTGTGGAAAGCAAGGCGGCTGTGACTGTCAGTTCCATCGATATCTGGTCACTCCAGAAAAACCGGCCGCATGGAAGCCGTTTTCAACAGTTCGACAGAATGCTGAGTCGCCCGGCCCTGCACACCATCATTGTCATGTGTCACTTAAATGACATTGTTCTTCGGCAGCTGCGCTCAAAGGAGTCGGACAACGCCAGAAAGCACCCGGTTGACCAAACCACGGAGAGCGTCGAAAGTTCCGTCTACATATTGTGGAGTAGTCTATGTACAGCGCCGTTACGCGCAACATCGAAGTACAGGTCAGGCCGTTCTATCTGGAGGATCGCTCCGATCCGTCGGAGAACCGCTATGTCTGGGGCTACCAGGTCACCATCGACAATCAGTCGGATGAATTCGTGCAGCTTCTGTCACGCTACTGGCACATCACCGACGGCACCGGCCGGGTCGAGGAAGTGCGCGGCGCCGGTGTTGTCGGCGACCAGCCCGAACTCAACCCCGGCGACAGTTATCAATATACATCCGGCTGCCCGCTCTCGACGCCGTCCGGCATCATGGTCGGCCACTACACGATGCGCAACAAGCGGGGCGAGACGTTTGATATCGCCATCCCCGCCTTTTCGCTCGACTTGCCGGGCACACGGCGGACGGTGAACTGAGAGAGAAAGCATCGGCCGTTCGCGCCGCCCCTCATCCGCCTGCCGGCACCTTCTCCCCGTAAAGGACGGGGAGAAGGGACAAGCTCCAGCGCCCCCCTCTCCCCGTCCTTATGGGGAGAGGGTGAGGGTGAGGGGCAGCGCCAACGCTATCCACTTTACTGTGCCGAGCCGAACTCCGCCGGATCGAAGTCATATTGCTTCGAGCAGAATTCGCAGGCGACGTGAATGCCGCCATCCTCGGTGCTGTCCCTGATCTCGTCGGCGGAGAAGCCTTCGAGGATGCCGCGGATCTTCTCCTTGGAGCATGAGCACTGGTCGGCGACCGGCACGCCGCCGAAGACATGGACGCCGTGCTCGTGGAACAGCCGGTAAAGCAAGCGCTCGGCGCCGATCGTCGGATCGATCATCTCCGTCGGCTCGATCGTTCCAAGCAACGCCAGCAGTTCCTGCCAGGAATTGTCGGCCGGATCGTGGATCTCCTCACGCGGATCGCCGTCGCCGCCCGGAAGGTCGGGCACGCGCATGCGTTCGGGCGATTGCGGCAGGAATTGCGCCAGAATGCCACCGGCACGCCATTGCTCGCGGGCACCGCCGACGCCGGGCGTCAACAGCTTGGCCACCGAGAGCCTGAGATCGGTCGGGATCTGCTCCGACTGACGGAAATAGGTGCGCGCGGCCTCTTCCAGCGTCTCGCCGTCGAGCTGGACGATGCCCTGATAGCGTTGCGTGTGGGCGCCCTGGTCGATGGTCAGGGCCAGGACACCGCTGCCGAGCAGCGTCTGCTGCGAGGTCTCGCCGGCAGACGTCAGCGCTTCCAGCCGGTCGGCATCAAAGCGCGCATAGGCGCGCAGAGCCTGCGGCGTGGAAAAATCCGCAACCAGCATGTCGACCGGCCCGTCGGTGCGGGTCTGCAGGATGAACTTGCCCTCGAATTTGAGCGAGGTGCCGAGCAGCACCGTCAGCACGCAGGCTTCCGCCAGCAGGCGGGCGACCGGCTCGGGATAGTCATGACGGCTGAGGATCGCGTCGAGCATCGGCCCGAGCTGGACGGTGCGGCCACGCACGTCGAGCAGGCCGACCTCGAAGGGCACGACATGATCGTCGCCGGCATAGCCGAACTCGCCGAGTTTGGGTTGATGTTCAGCCAATTGATGAGTTTCCAACATAACAAAGCTCCGGGGCGCGGCCATGCCGCCCTCCGGGGCGCATGCGTCGAAACGCGCTCGATTTGCGTGATGCGCCTGAGATAGGCACCACACATTGCCGGATCAAGGTGGGCCGGATCAAGGTGGCCCGGATCAAGGTGGCCCGGATCAAGCGCCGAGGCACCAGGCCAGAACCGCCTTCTGGGCGTGGAGCCGGTTCTCGGCCTCGTCGAACACCACCGAATGCGGCCCGTCGATGACCTCGTCGGTGACCTCCTCGCCGCGATGCGCCGGCAGGCAGTGCATGAACAATGCGTCGGGCTTTGCCTTCGCCATCAGCGCCGCGTTGACCTGATAGGGTGAGAAGACATTGTGGCCGCGGGCACGGTGCTCCTGGCCCATCGACACCCAGCAGTCGGTGACAACGCAGTCGGCCTCGTGGACCGCCTCCTCGGGCGAGCGGGTGAAATTCAACTTGCCGCCATGCGCCGTCGACCAGTCGACATGCTTCTGCGCCGGCTCGCTGCCTTCCGGCACGGCAACGTTGAGGTTGAAGCGGAACCGCGCCGAGGCTTCCAGAAGCGAATGCAGCACGTTGTTGCCGTCTCCGGTCCACGCGATGGTCTTGCCGGCGACCGGACCGCGATGTTCCTCGAAGGTCATGATGTCGGCCATCAGCTGGCAGGGATGGGTATCGTCGGTCAGCCCGTTGATGACGGGAACGGTGGCGTTCTCGGTCAGCTCCAGCAGCCGGTCATGCGATGTGGTGCGGATCATGATCGCATCGACATAGCGCGACAGCACCTTGGCCGTGTCGGCGATGGTTTCGGAGCGGCCGAGCTGCATCTCGGTGCCGGTCAGCATGATGGTCTCGCCGCCGAGCTGGCGCATGCCGACGTCGAAGGACACGCGCGTGCGCGTCGACGGCTTGTCGAAGATCATCGCCAGCACCTTGCCTTCGAGCGGTTTCGTCCGCTCGCCGGCCTTGAGCCTTGCCTTTCGCACGACGGCATCGTCCAGCATGAAGCGCAGATCGCCCTCAGAAACGGCGGAAAGATCGGTGAAATGGCGAAGGCTCATTTGGGGTCTTTCGACTGTTACTTCGCGGCAGCCGCGGCGATGGCGTCGGCCAGGCCCCGGGCGCCGGCGCGGATGCGGTCGAGCGCCTCGTGGATCTCGGCATCGGTGACGGTGAGCGGCGGCAGCAGGCGAAGGACGTTGTCGCCGGCCGGAACCGCCAGCAGATGCTGGTCGCGCAACGCCATGTTCACCTTGGTGTTGGGTGCGGCGCATTTCAAGCCGAGCATCAGGCCGGTGCCTCTGATGTCTTCGATGATATCAGGAAATTCGTCGGCGACACTCGCCAGCCCCTGCTTCAGCAGCAACGCCTTGCGCTGGACATCCTCCAGGAAGCCGTCTTCCAGCACCACGTCGAGCACGGCGTTGCCGACCGCCATCGCCAGCGGGTTGCCGCCGAAAGTGGTGCCGTGCACGCCAGCGGTCATGCCGACGGCCGCCTCGTCGGTGGCGAGGCAGGCGCCCATCGGGAAGCCGCCGCCGATGCCCTTGGCGACCGCCATGATGTCTGGGGTGACGCCAGCCCATTCATGCGCGAACAGTTTTCCGGTGCGGCCGATGCCGCACTGGACCTCGTCGAAGATCAGGAGCAGGCCATGTTGTTCGCAGAGCTGCCTCAACCGCTTCAGCGACTGCGTCGGCACCGGGCGGATGCCACCCTCGCCCTGCACTGGCTCGATCAGTATTGCGGCGGTCTCTGAAGTGATCGCCTTTTCGGCGGCGTCGATGTCGTCGAAGCCGACCTGATCGAAGCCTTCGACCTTGGGCCCGAAGCCTTCCAGGTATTTATACTGGCCGCCGGCGGCGATGGTCGCCAGCGTGCGGCCATGAAAGGCGCCTTCGAAGGTGATGATGCGAAAGCGCTCGGGATGGCCCTTGACGAAGTGGTAGCGCCGCGCCGTCTTGATGGCGCATTCCAGCGCCTCGGCGCCGGAATTGGTGAAGAACACCTTGTCGGCGAAGGTGGCGTCGGCCAACCGCTCGCCCAGACGGCTCTGCCCCGGAATCTCGTAAAGGTTGGAGACATGCCAGACCTTGGCCGCCTGCTCGGTGAGTGCCGAGACCAGACGCGGATGGCTGTGGCCAAGCGAATTCACGGCGACGCCGCCGCCAAAATCGAGATATCGCTCGCCCTTGTCGGTGACCAGCCAGGTGCCTTCCCCATGGTCGAAGGCCAGGGGTGCGCGGGTAAAGGTCTCGAAAAGCGCCGAACCGCTCATTATATGCGTCTCCGGTACCGGAAAATCAAAAAAGCCGCCAAAGCGGCGGCCTTTGCGGCTTATCGTGTTTTTCGGCCATGAAGTCAACGAAAACGTCGCGCAATGACGCGCGGCAAGCCCTCCAGCGAGGCGCCGGCTCATAAGCGACCGGGCAAGTTGGGGAAAACCGAAAAAACCGATTCGTGTTGGCCCTCGGACTCTTGTCACCGAGTCAGCGCATAAGGTAATTGTAGTCGAGAAATAACTAGATTTCGTGCGGCGGACCTAATCACCCGATATATGTGGTGTCTGCCCGGCGAAAGCCGGATCGTGGAAGGATTCCGATCGCCGCACATTTCAGCAGGAGCGCGGTCTCATGAATTGGACTGACGAGCGGGTCGAACTTCTTAGAAAATTGTGGTCGGAGGGACTGAGCGCCAGCCAGATCGCCGCACAGCTCGGGGGTGTCAGCCGCAATGCTGTCATCGGCAAGGTGCATCGGCTGAAACTGTCGGGCCGCGGACGCTCGACCGCCACGCCGGCACGCCAGAAGAAGAGCGTGCAGGGATCAACCGTCCAGAAATCGGTGTCGCGGGCGGCAAGCACAGCGCGGCATATCACCACGTCGATCGGCGCGACCGCGCTGCAGGCGCAATTCGACGCCGTACCGATGACGCGTCATTACGTCCGTCCGGTCGAGAACGTCGTTGTGCCGATCTCGCGGCATCTGCAACTCGTCGAGTTGACCGAGCGGACATGCAAATGGCCGAATGGCGATCCGCTTTCGGAAGAATTCCATTTCTGCGGCAACGACGCGGCCGAAACCGGACCCTATTGCAAGTATCACTCCCGCATAGCGTTCCAGCCGGCCTCGGAGCGGCGCCGCAGTCGCTGAGCGAATAGCGAATAGCGAATAGCGAATAGAGACGGATTGAGCCTCCGCGAGGAAGCAGCTTCATTTTCACCTATTCGCTACTCGCTATTTCCTATTCGCTCTCTTTCACAGCCAGCCGCTCTTGCGGAAGCGCCAGTAGAGAACCGAGCAGACCAAAACAATCGCTCCCAGCACGATCGGATAGCCATATTCCATCCTCAGTTCCGGCATGTCGTTGAAATTCATGCCGTAGATGCCGGCGAGCGCCGTCGGCACCGCCAGGATGGCAGCCCATGAGGCAAGCTTCTTGGTGATCGCCGTTTCCTGGCTCTGACCAACCAGAAGGCTCGCCTCGAAGGCAAAGGCGAGAACCTCCCGCAAGCTGTCGATCTTCTCCTGGACGGTGCGGATGTGGTCCGTGACGTCGCGGAACAGCGGGTGCATGGCCGCATGGATCTGCGGCAGGTCGGCGCTGGTCAGCCGGCGGCAGACTTCCACCAGCGGCAGTGCCGCATTGCGCAGGCGCAACAGGTCGCGGCGCAGCATGTAAAGCCGTTCTATGTCGGAGCCGGCCATAGGTTTCAGCAGAACCTTGTCCTCGATCGCCTCGACCTCATCCTCGATCTGCTCGAGCACCGGCATGTAGTTATCGACGATGAAATCGAGAATGGCATAGAGGACGAAATCCTCGCCCTTGGCCAGCGAATGCGGGCAGCTTTCCCAGTGCTGACGAACGGCGGCATAAGAGGTTGATGGACCGTGCCTGACGCTGACGATGTAGCCGGCACCGACGAACAGATGGGTTTCGCCGAAGGTGACACGACCGTCGATCAATTGAGCCGTGCGGGCGACGATGAACAAGGCGTCGCCATATTGCTCGATCTTGGGCCGCTGATGCGGATGCTCCGCGTCCTCGATCGCCAGATCATGCAGATGGAATTGCGCCTGGACGCGAAGCAACAGGTTGCGGTCGGGCTCCAGCAGGCCGATCCAGACGACATGGCCTGGCTTCTTTGCCCATTCGCCAGCTTCCTCGATCGGAATGTCGGCGATACGCCGGCCGGCCGTGTAGACGCCGGAAGCGATAATGCTGGACGTCGGCGGCGCAGGCATGAACTCCCGAACATATTCCATTCGCAGCCTCCTGAAAGGATGGCCTTCACTAGGGACTGAGAAGCTTAACGTCCGGATAGTTTAGCGCAGTTTCATAAAGCGTTCGAGAGGCCGAGCGAGATGAGTTCAGACGGGATCTTCTCGCTTTGGCCGTTCATTTCGCGGGTAGCGCTCCCGGGAGAACAATCTTGTCTGTCTTGTCGCCCTTCGGCCGCTCGGCCGGCATCTGATCGCCGGTGACGATGTAGTAAATCGTCTCGGCGATATTGGTGGCGTGGTCGCCGATCCGCTCGATGTTCTTGGCGCAAAACAGCAGGTGCGTGCAAGGCGTGATGTTGCGCGGATCTTCCATCATGTAGGTCAGCAATTCGCGAAACAGCGAGGTGTACACGGCGTCGATCTGATCGTCGCGATCACGCACGAAGACGATCTTTTCCACCGAGCGCGACGCGTAGACGTCGAGCACTTCCTTGAGCTGCGTCAACGCTAGGTCGGCCAAGGCCTCGATGCCGCGGAACAGGCTGGTCGGCTGGCGTCCTTCTGTGACGGCAACCACGCGCTTGGCGACATTCTTGCCGAGGTCGCCTACCCGTTCGAGATCCGCCGAGATGCGGATCGCGCCGACGATCTCGCGCAAATCCGTCGCCATCGGCTGGCGCTTGGCAATGATGACGATCGCCTTGTCGTCGATCTCGCGCTGCCCTTCGTCCAGAACGAGATCATCACGGATGACCTTCTGGGCAAGGCCGGGGTCGGCGTTGACGAGCGCCGCAATCGCCTGTTCGACCATACGTTCGGCATGCCCGCCCATCGCGGCGATGCGCTTTGACAGATATTTCAGCTCCTCGTCATAGGCGCTTACGATGTGCACGGACTGCATGGAAATGCCTTCCAGAGTGAGTCGTTTCCTCGAATCCCCGCTGATACGCTAGCCGGATGACAGAAAAAAGAAAAAGCCCGTTAATACGTAGTGCGGCGCTAATGCGCCGGCAAATGAACCGAGAAGGCTGCGCCCTTGCCGACCTCGGACTTGATCGAGAGCCTGGCGTTGTGGCGCGTCAGGATATGTTTGACGATCGAGAGGCCAAGGCCGGTGCCTTTCTGGGTCCGGCTGTTTTCGACATCGACGCGGTAGAAGCGCTCGGTGATGCGCGGGATGTGCTCCTCGGGAATGCCGGGACCGAAGTCCCGGATGGTGACGTCGATGCCCGGTTCGGGACCGTCATCGCTGTGAGCAATCGTCACCACGACACGTCCACCCGATTGTCCGTATTTGCAGGCGTTTTCCAGCAGATTTTCGAAGACCTGGAAAAGTTCGTCGCGATCCCCGGGCACAACGAGCGGTCCTTTCTCGAAATCCCGCTCAATGGCAACGCCGTTTTCCCTGGCAAGCGGCCCGAGCGAATCGATGACGCTGTCGAGCGTCTGGCGGAGATCGACCTCGGTTCCCGGCTTTAGATAGGGTTTCATCTCCAGCCGCGACAGCGACAACAGGTCATCGATCAGGCGCGCCATGCGGCCGGTCTGGTTCTGCATGATCTGCAGGAACTGCTCGCGCGCCGCCGGGTCGTTGCGGGCCGGGCCACGCAGCGTCTCGATGAAGCCGGAGATCGAGGCGAGCGGGGTGCGCAGTTCGTGGCTGGCATTGGCGATGAAGTCGGCGCGCATCCGGTCGATCCGGCGCGCCTCGCTCTGGTCCTTGAAAACCAGCACATAGAGGTCGGTGCCGTGGCCGACTGAAGACGCACTCACCCGATAAGCCCGTTCGACCGGCAGCTTTTCGGTATAGTCGACGACATCCGAAGCGGCGGCCCCAGACAAAATACTGTCCAGCAAGGCCTGCATCTCGGGCGCACGGAATTTCAGCGACAGCGACATGCCCGGTGCGATGCCGCCGAAGGCGGCGAAGGCGGCGGCGTTGGCATGGACGATCGTGGCGGTGCGATCGAAGATGATCAGCGGATCGGCAACGGCCGCCGCCAGATATTCCCCCGACAGGTGTTGCAGCCCGCTCGCCTCGATCGCCGCGGCATCCCCGGCGGACTGGCGCGCAACGCCGGCCGGCAGCATCGCGGCGGCAAACAGCAGCACCGCACATGCCAGCAGCACCACATAGCCGGCCGCGAAAACATAGACCGTCAGGACCGCGACGATGCCGGCCGCCAGCAGCCAGCGGCTGTTCCACAACCGACTGGCGACGGCTTGCGCCTTGCTTCGCTGTTCTGTGCCGATGTCAGCCATTGTCACCCATTCACGCGCGCCGTGCGTCCAATTGGATGCACAAAGGACGCTCTGCCACTTTTAATCTGCTGCCTCGTTCTTTCCGAAAATCGATTCCGATTTTCGGGCCGATGCAGTTAGGCTCCCAATAGCATGAGTCCGGAAGCTGGAAAGGTTCGTCTCGATGAAAAACTCCAAGGAAGATGCCACCGCGCCCGTTGCAGGCCCGCTGAAGATACGGATCGACGGCAAGGAGCTCGAGTTTGACATCGAGGATCCCAAGCTTCCCAATTGGGTCGAGGACAATAAGCTGACCGCCGGCGGCTACCCCTACGACAAGAAAATGAAAAGCGACGAGTACGACGAGACGCTCGAGCGGCTGCAGATCGAGCTGGTCAAGGCGCAGGCATGGCTGCAATCGACCGGCAAGCGGGTGATGTCGCTGTTCGAAGGACGCGATGCCGCCGGCAAGGGCGGCACGATCTTTGCGCTGCGCCAGTACCTGAATCCTCGAACCGCACGCAATGTGGCGCTGACCAAGCCGACCCCGACCGAGCTCGGACAGTGGTATTTCCAGCGCTATGTCGCGCACTTTCCGACGTCCGGCGAGTTCGTCACTTTCGACCGCTCCTGGTACAATCGCGCCGGCGTCGAGCCGGTCATGGGCTTCTGCACGCCGGAGCAGCATGAGAAATTCCTGGACGAGACGCCGTATTTTGAACGGATGATCTGCAACGAGGGCATCCATTTTTTCAAATTCTGGCTGAACATCGGTCGGGAGACACAGCTTGAGCGGTTTCACGATCGCCGCTGGAGTCCTTTGAAGAGCTGGAAATTCTCGCCGATCGACATTGCCGGCATCACCAAATGGGACGACTACACCAAGGCGCGCGATCTCATGTTCGCACGCACGCACGAGGAATTCGCGCCCTGGATCATCGTGCGGGCCAACGACAAGCGGCGCGCGCGACTTGCCGTCATCCGGCGTATCCTGTTGTCGCTTCCCTATGAGGGCCGCGACCTCGACACCATCGGCAAGGAAGACAAGAAAATCATCGGGGAAGGGCCTTCGTTCCTGGGAACAGGGGCCTGAAGCACTGCCGCGCGCCAAAGACGCGCGGCACGATTCCGGACATTCTTGTCATTCTCCCGAGTGACTTCTCATGCCGCCAGCCGGGCAATCCGCTGCAGTCGCTTCAGCGTAGCATCGTCCTGCAAAGCCTGCTGAAACAGCGAAATCTCC
Source organism: Mesorhizobium sp. M6A.T.Cr.TU.017.01.1.1 (assembly GCF_004023115.1). Taxonomy (NCBI): domain Bacteria; kingdom Pseudomonadati; phylum Pseudomonadota; class Alphaproteobacteria; order Hyphomicrobiales; family Phyllobacteriaceae; genus Mesorhizobium; species Mesorhizobium sp. M6A.T.Cr.TU.017.01.1.1. The sequence goes on along the minus strand of NZ_RZTA01000071.1, from coordinate 16,946 downwards.
TGGTCGATGCGATCGCAGAGCGCGCCTGTGTCGCCCTTGAGCAGGTCGCGCGTCTGCAGCAGCGCGGCGACCGGCTTTTTGGCGAGTTGCCTGGCTCTGCCAAGTGCGGCTTCCTCGACATCGCCCGCCACGATCTCCGTGACCAGGCCAAGCATCCTGGCGTCCTCGGCACTGAGCGTGTCGCCCAGGCAGAAGAAGCGGAAAGCGCCGGCATAACCGAGTTTCTGCGGCGCCAGGATGCTGGTCGCCGCGTCCGGCACGAGGCCGAAATCGACGAACGGCACCCGGAACGTGCTTTCATCAGATGCGATCACCATGTCGCAATGGAACAGGATGGTGCAGCCGACGCCGACGGCGCCGCCATCGACACAGGCAAGGACCGGTTTTGGAAACGTCGCCAGCGTGCGGAACATGTCGGTGACGGCGGCGATCAATCGTTGATGCTTGGTGGCGTCGAGGAACTCGGAAAAGTCGCCGCCGAGGCAGAAGCAGCCGGCGAGGCCGCGCAGCACTACGACGCGCACATCATCGTCGACGGCGGCTTCATGGAAGGTCTTGGCCAGGCTTTCATAGGCTCGCCTGTCCAGCACCGGCCGGCCGTCATCCGACGACACCGTGACGATCAGCGTATGGTTGCGGAACTCCGTTTGCGTGTGGACGTTCATGGTTGTCTCCAATCTCACGAGGCCTGCCTCATTCCGAGCCTGTCGGGATATCCCCTGGCCAGCACCGGCGCGAAATGGCTACGACGCGAACGCACCACCTCAAGCGTATGCTCGTTGAAGGTGAGCAGCGTGGCGACGACCTGCTGGTTGCCATAGGTGCGCTGGTAGCCAAGCGGCTTCGCCAGGAAGTGCAATTGCAGCGCCCGCAGGACCCACATCGGCTCGAACTCGATGATCACCTGATTGACGTTCCGCTTCAGCCCCCACTCGACGAAGCCGGCAATGAGCTCGGTGCCGACCGTCGATACGCCGCGCTTGCCGTCACGAAAGCCCGGCGCCACCGCATAGCGGGTCAGCTCCCAAACGTTCGGCCCGGACGGTGGCGTCCCTTCATAGAGGTCCGCCAGCACCTCGGTCAGAAGATGCGCCCGCGTTGTCGGCAACATCCGCTGATAACCGGCAAGCTCGCCGTTGCGGATGACGAGCTGATGCACCGCCTCGTCGTGGTCGAACTGATCGATCTCAAGCCCATCGGGGCGCTGCAGATCGGTCCACCCCATTTCCTCGACGAAAATCTTGTAGCGCAAGCGATGAACGGCCTCCCAAAGGTCGGGACGTTCCATAAGTTCCTGTGTGGTAAGGGAAAAAAGCATCTGCCGTCTCCTAGGTTCAATAGGAAGATACGGCCGGGCTGTCCCGAGAAAATTACGCGATCACGTAGGCAAGAATTTCTAGGCCGGCACGGCCGAGCTAGCTAATATAGCCGCGCCTTATCGCTTCCGCGACCGCCTGCACCCGGTTGACGGCACCGAGTTTGCTTTTGGCGTTAAGAAGGTGTTTCTCTGACGTGTGTTCCGAAATGCCGAGAATCTGTGAAATCTCCCATTCGGACTTGCCGACGGCGGCCCATTGCATGCATTCGCGCTCACGCGGCGTCAGTTCGACGTGGTCGATGGTCTTGGCCGCCATCGTGTGGAGTTGCATGGCGCGGCCGATCGCATAGGTCGCTGCCAGCGATACCTGCCCGAACTCGGCTCCCGACAGTTCCACGGCCTCGCCGCCGAGCGACACCATAACGATCTGACCGTCGAGCGTGACCAGCGGGAAGGCCATGCCGTCGCGCAGTTTGAATTCGCTGGCGTCGCCCATCACCTCGCCACTGCTCTTGTCGATGCGAATGCCCTGAGACGCTTCCCGCCACTGGAACGGCGCCTGCAGCTGCTTCATGTGGCTGACGACGGGGTCATGGTCGACATAGTTGCGCGCCACATAGCGCTCCAGCCATTCTCCCGGCCAATCACAGAGCAGCACATGGTCCTTTTGCTGGCCTCGCGGGGTGCCTGGCTGCGGAACCGTCCCGGCCATAAGCGCCGTCAGGCCGAACTCCGAGGTTATGCCAAGCAGTTTTTGGCAGACCGCCGCCGCTGTGTCGGCGTGCTGCAACTGATCTATGAATTCCAGTGTGCGATCGAAGTGGCCCATCGCAACATCTACCCCATGTTGCCTTCCGCGTTGAGATCAACGTCCAGTGCCTGATCTGCACTTTGCCATCGACCCCGGATTACAAACCTGCTCTCCTCTGCTTGCAGCGCCTTGCTCCCCTCCAGCCGACGCCGCACACGTTTGCAAACTCGCTAAACCATATCCCTAAATCGGCGTGATGAAATCAAAAACCGTTGTGCCTGCACCATTTTCGTACGAAAAGCCAAGCTGGACAGAACAGGGCGGAGCTCCGGTCGTGGCAATTCGGTGGATATCCATCGTCCTGATGCTGGTAATGACGGGGGCACAGTTGCTCACGAATGCGCGTGCCGCGGAGCCGCAAGTGCCTGTGCTGTGGGATGCCAAGGAGCGGCTGCCAAAGCCGGACCTTTCCGCACTGCCGCGTCTGAGATTCCTGACCACCACCGATTTCCCGCCCTTCAATTTCCTCGACGGAGCAGGCCGGTTGTCCGGCTTCCACGTCGATCTGGCGCGCGCCATCTGCGCCGAACTCGGCATCGCGGAAAAATGCCAAATCCAGGCGCTGCCCTGGGCCGAGCTCGAAGGGGCGCTGCAGAAGGGCGAAGGCGAAGCGATCATTGCCGGCATCGCCGCCACGCCGGAGTCGCGGTCGAAATATGCCTTCTCACGTTCCTACCTGCAGTTTCCGGCGCGCTTCATCATGCAGAAGACAAAGGCGCTGACGGAACCGATCTTCGACAGACTGCGCGACAAGCGCGTCGGCGTGGTCGCCAGTTCCGCGCATGAGCGGATGTTGCGCGATTATTTCGGCACCGTTCAGGTCGTTCCCTTCGACCGGCCGGAAGAACTCTATGATGGCCTCAAGGCCGGCAAGGTCGACGCCGCCTTCGGCGACGGCATGCGCTTCGCCTTCTGGTTGGGCGGTTCGGATGCAGCAGCCTGCTGCCGCTTTGCTGGCGGCCCCTATCTGGCACCCGAATATCTGGGCTCGGGCATGGCCATCGCCACCAGGGCCAACGATCCGGCGCTCGCCGCAGCGTTCGACTACGCGCTGCAGGAGATTTCGGTGAAGGGCATCTTCGCCGAATTCTATCTGCGCTATTTCCCGGTCAGTTTTTTTTGATCCGGCCCGGTCAGTTTTTTTCTGATCCGGCCCGGCTTTTTCTGATCCGGTCCGATCAGCATCTTTTGACCCTTCAGTGCCTGGATCAGGTTAGCGTGCGAAGGCGGGCCTTGGCGGCACGGGCGATCGCGGCGACGGTCAGCGTATCGAGATCGAGCTGGCGGCGGATGAGCTGCAGCACCCGCACCTCTTCCATCCGCATTTCGAGATCGACGGCCGCGACCTCGAAAGCGGCGGCATAGGCGGTATCGTGGAGCCGCTCAGGCAGCGACTCGGCGACGCGCGCGAGGACGCCTTCCAGCCCGTCCTTTTCATGCAGCATCTTCTGGCAATCCTGGGCGACGCCAACGACTCGGTCGTGGTCGAAATCCTCGAACACCGGCCACGAGCGGACGACGTCGCCAATCCGCGCCAATTCGACATCGGTCATGTCGCGATCGGACGCGGAGGTGATAACCATCAGATAGATCAGGGCTTCATGCGGCGGCAACGACATTTGAAAACTCCTCGAACGGGCTCCGAAGTTAGGAACGAGGCACCAACGCCGCAAGGAAAAAGAGCCGCGATCGTTGACGCCCACGGCAGGCACGCCTAGAGACCGGTTGAAAAAACCTCTTCCGGCCCCCTTCTGCGGCGATGCCGGCGAATGATTTGGAAAACAGTGACATGGCGGGATCAAACATCATCGATCTCAATCCCGAGGTGCTTGCGGCGGCGGGTGAAAGCAAGGCCTGGCCGTTCGAGGAAGCCAGGAAGATCGTCGAGCGCTACAAAGGCACTGACTTTCCCGAGACCGTCCTGTTTGAGACCGGCTACGGTCCGTCGGGGCTGCCCCACATCGGCACTTTCGGCGAGGTCGCACGCACCTCGATGGTGCGCCACGCTTTCCGTGTGCTTACCGGAGACACGGTCAAGACCAAGATCTTGTGCTTTTCCGACGACATGGACGGTATGCGCAAGATTCCGGACAACGTCCCGGATCGCGCCGCACTCGAGCCGCACCTGCACAAGCCGCTGTCGTCCGTCCCCAATCCTTTCGGCGGCGACTATGCGAGCTTCGCAGACCACAACAACGCAATGCTTTGCCGCTTCCTGGACACGTTCGGCTTCGACTACGAGTTCGCCAGCGCGACGGAATACTACAAGGCTGGCCGTTTCGACGAAGTTCTGCTGCGCGCTGCCGAACGTTTTGACAAAATTATGGACGTGATGCTGCCGACGCTCGGCGAAGAGCGCCAGGCGACCTACAGTCCGTTCTTGCCGATTTCCCCCAAGAGCGGCCGCGTGCTTTACGTTCCCATGAAGCATGTCGACGCCAAGGCCGGCACCATCACCTTCGACGATGACGGCACCGAGACAACACTTCCCATAACTGGCGGCAAGGTGAAGCTGCAATGGAAGCCCGATTTCGGCATGCGTTGGGCGGCGCTCGGCGTCGATTTCGAAATGTTCGGCAAGGACCACCAGACGAATGCGGTGATCTACGACCGTATCTGCAACATCCTAGGTGGGCGGGCGCCGGAGCATTTCGTCTATGAACTGTTCCTGGACGAGAACGGCCAGAAAATTTCAAAGTCGAAGGGCAACGGACTGACCATAGACGAATGGCTGACCTATGCACCGACCGAAAGCCTCGGGCTGTACATGTACCAGCGGCCGCGGCAGGCCAAGAAGCTCTATTTCGACGTCATTCCGAAGGCGGTGGATGAGTATTACGCCTTTCTGTCCGCCTATCGCCGGCAGGAGTGGAAGGAGCGGCTGGGAAATCCCGTCTGGCATATGCATGACGGTAACCCGCCTGTCGTCGACCTGCCGGTGTCGTTCGCGTTGCTGCTGAATCTGGTCAGCGCCTCGAACGCCCAGAACAGGGACGTGCTGTGGGGGTTCATTTCGCGCCACACATCGGGTGTGACGCCGACGACCCATCCCGAGCTCGACCGGCTGGCTGAATATGCGATCCGCTATTTCGACGATTTCGTGAAGCCGGCCAAGGTGTACCGGGCCGCCGACGGGGTCGAGCGCGAGGCGCTGACGAAACTCTCCGAAGCGCTCGCCGCGTTGCCGCCAGACGCCGATGGCGAGGTGATCCAGAATGCCGCCCTCAACGTCGCGCGCAAGGTCGAGCGCTATCAGGACCATTCGAAGCAGAGTCCGGAAGGCGGGCCGGGCGTCTCCGTCGCCTTCTTCCAGATGATCTACCAGGTGCTGATCGGACAGGAGCGCGGCCCGCGCTTCGGTTCGTTCGCCGCGCTCTATGGCATCGCAGAGACCCGCGCGCTCATTCAGAAGGCGTTGGCTGGTCAGTTGGTGGCGTAGCCGTCGTCTCGGTTGGCGGCGTAGCCGTCGCCGACGGATCGAGAATCGGCTGTGTCGGTTGCGATGCGGCAGCGACAGGGGCTAGTGCCGGAGGCAGGCCGGAGAGACTGGGCGCCGGCCCGAAAATGCCCTTTCTCGCCGTACGCGCCTTGTCGCCGGCCTCGGCGTAAGGGCCGTTCTTGGTGGCGCGTGCCCAGCCGTTTTCGATCAACCACTGGCCGACATCCTGGTTGCCGACGCGGCATTCGGCGGCGACCAGGTCGCGGCCGCCCTCGGGCGGCACCGTGCAGACCACCGCCCGGCCGCGCAGGAAAGCACGGAACGCCGTTCGCGCCCGGGTGCCGCACGTCCAGGGCTTGCCGCCGTCGGTGCAAGTTTCGTCCTGCCTGACGATGTCGATACCGGAAATCGCGACCGAGTAGCCCTTGGCCTCGATCACCCCTGCGGCTGGCGCAACCGGCTGGAACAGTTTTGTCCCGTTCCAGTCGTCGGGCATTTTCGTTTTGGGCGGCTTGGGCGGTCCGGCCAGCGCCAGCTCGCTCAACGGCGCGCGCGGCTCGACCCGTTCAAGCTCTTCGGACTGAAGCTGCGGCGGCGCGATGACCTCGGGATCGATGGCCCTGGAATGCGCCTCCGGCCTTGCCACCTTGGGTCGCGGAATCGCTGATGTAGCAGGCGCTTCGGATTGCGCCGCCATGCCGGCCTGCGCCCGAGCTGCGACACGGACGCTTTCGTCATGCAGCACGGCGCGGCCGCCGGCGACGATCGCGGCCCCCATCACCAAAATCGTCAACACCGCGGCGGCTGCATGAAGCGGACGCACCGGCGGCCCCTACTGGCTTGCCCAGACAATCCGCGCCACCCATTCGACATCGCGCATGGGGATGTCGCGGTCCGGGTGATCGGGATTGAGCGAGACCAGCATGATCGACTTCGCCGTCTGACGGTCCAGCACCTTGGCCATCACCTCGCCGGCATTGGTCTTGACGACGACCCGGTCGCCCTTGCGGGTGGCAGCGCCCGGCTCGACGATCAGCACGTCGCCATTGCGGTAGAGCGGCAGCATGGAATCGCCCTGAACCTGCAGCGCATAGGAGGTTTCGGTCGCCTGTGCCGGAAGCTCGATCAAGTCCCAGCCCTGCCCCGCCGGAAAGCCGGCATCGTCGAAGAAGCCGCCGGCGCCGGCCTGGGCGAAGCCGAGCAGCGGCACGGAAGACCTCTGCGCGGGCAGGGATCCGGGACCGAGCTTGTCCCGCCCTTCGACCAGTCCCGTAAATTCGTCGAGCGAGGCGCCCGTCGCCTCGATGATCTTGGCCAGCGATTCGGTCGACGGCCAGCGCGGCCGCCCGTCTGAGGACAGCCGCTTCGACTTGTTGAAGGCGGTCGAATCGAGGCCCGCGCGCTTCGCCAGCCCCGAGGCCGAAAGCGAATAGCGCTCGGCGAGAGCGTCGATGGCGGCCCATACGCGATCATGCGAGAGCACGTTTTGCTCTCCTTCAGAACAGGAAAAAATACCTTCCTCGTTCTAACCGGTGGCCGTGATTTTGTCCACCACCGAAGGCGGCGTCAGGCTGCCTTCTTCACCTCGCCTTTCGCGTAGGGATCGAAGCGCTGGTAGAAGGTCTCGCCCTTCTCCGCCATGTCGAGCAGGAGCTTGGGCGCTTTGAACTCGGCTCCGTATTTCTTCTGCAGACCCTTGGCGATCTTGACGAATTTCTTGGCACCGATGCCGTCGATGTAGGACAGCACGCCGCCGGTGAAAGGCGCGAAGCCGAAGGCGAGGATCGAGCCGACATCTGCTTCGCGCGGATCGGTGACGATGCCCTCCTCCATCACCCGTGCCGCTTCCAGCGCGATGGTGACCAGCAGCCGCTGCTTCAGCTCCTCATAGTCGACCTTTTCCGGCGCAAGCTGCGGGTAGAGATCCCTGAGACCAGGCCACAGCTTCTTCTTGGCTGGCTTTTGCGGATAGTCGTAAAAACCCTTGCCGTTCTTGCGGCCGAAGCGGCCATGCGTATCGACCAGCGTGTTGATCAGCGCCATCTGCTTCGGATCGACCGCCTTTTCGCCGAGATCGCGCATGGTCTGCTTCATGATCTTCTGCGCGAGATCGATCGCCGTTTCGTCCGTGAGCGCCAAAGGGCCGACCGGCATGCCGGCGGCCTTCGCCGCATTCTCGATCATCGGCGCCGGGACGCCTTCGATCAGCATCTTGTAGGCTTCCGACATATAGCGCAGCACGCAGCGGTTGACGTAGAAGCCGCGTGTGTCATTGACGACGATCGGCGTCTTCTTGATGGCGCGGACGAAGTCGATCGCGGTGGCCAGTGCCTTGTCGCCCGTCTTCTTGCCCAAAATGATCTCGACCAGCATCATCTTGTCGACCGGCGAGAAGAAATGGATGCCGATGAAATTCTTCGGCCGCGCCGAATTCTTCGCCAGCGAGGTGATCGGGATGGTGGACGTATTCGACGCGAAGACCGCCGACGGCTTCAGCACGGCCTCCGCCTTTTCGGTGGCGTCCTTCTTGACGCCCGAATCCTCGAACACCGCTTCCACGATCAGATCGCAGCCGGCGAGGTCGGCATAATCCGCCGTCGGCGTGATCAGCGACAGCAGTCTGTCCTTGTCCTCTGGCTTGGCGCGGCCCTTCCTGACCTGATCCGAGATCAGGCTGTCTGAATGCGCCTTGCCCTTGGCGGCCGCTTCCATGTCGCGGTCGAGCAGCACCACCGGAATGCCGGCCTTGGCGGTGACATAGGCGATGCCGGCGCCCATGAAACCAGCGCCGAGCACGCCGATCTTCTTGAATTTGGTTTCCGGCACATCGGCCGGGCGGCGGGCACCCTTGTTCAGCTCCTGCAGCGAGACGAACAGCGAGCGGATCATCGCCGCAGCTTCCTTAGTCTGCATGATCTCGGTGAAATAGCGCTGCTCGATGCGCAAGGCGGTGTCGAACGGCACCAGCAGGCCTTCATAGACACATTTCAGAATGGCCGCGGCGGCAGGATAATTGCCATAGGTCTCGCGACGCAGGATGGCGATTGCCGGCGGCCACAGATTGGCTCCAGCCACCGAATAGATCGGGCCGCCAGGCAGCTTGAAGCCCTTCTCGTCCCACGGCGCCACCGGCTTCAAGCCATTTTTGATCATGGCCTTGGCGGTCTCAACCAGCTTTTGCGGCTCGGCGATCTCGTGGATCAGGCCCATCGACTTGGCCTTCTGGGGCGACAGCGTCTGGCCGGAAGTGAGCATCTGCAGCGCCTGCTGCTGGTCGGTCAGCCGCGGCACGCGCTGGGTGCCGCCGGCACCCGGGAAGATGCCGATCTTCACTTCGGGGAGCGCCATCCTCACCTTGTCGGAATCGGCCGCGACACGGCCATGGCAAGCGAGAGACAATTCGAATGCGCCGCCCATGCAGGTGCCGTTGATCGCCGAAACCCACGGCTTGCCCGAAGTCTCCAGCTTGCGGAACAGGCCGGTCATGTAGCCGGCATTGTCGAACAGCGCCTTGGTCGCCTTTTCGACGTCCTTGCCCTTTTCGGCGGCGAAGGTCGTCAGCATCTTCTGCAGCATGGTGATATCGGCGCCGCCGGAAAACGTGTCTTTGCCGGAGGTGATGACCGCCCCCTTTATCGCCGCATCGCTCGCCACCTTGTCGACGATGGCGTTCAGTTCCAGCATCGCCTCTTCGGTGAAGACGTTCATTGAGCGGTCGGGCATATCCCAGGTGATCAGCGCGATGCCGTCTGCGTCGATGTCGAGGGTGAAATTGGTGTAGCTCATCGGTCTCTCCCGTCAGACGCGTTCGATGATCGTTGCGGTGCCCATGCCTGCGCCGATGCAAAGCGTCACCAGCGCGGTGTTCAGGTTCCGGCGCTCCAGTTCGTCCAGTACGGTGCCGAAGATCATCGCGCCTGTGGCGCCGAGCGGATGGCCCATGGCGATGGCGCCGCCATTGACGTTGATCCTGTCGTGCGAAATGTCGAACGCCTGCATGTAGCGCAGCACCACTGAGGCGAAAGCCTCGTTAAGCTCGAACAGATCGATGTCCGACAGCTTCATTTTGGCGCGCTTCAGCAGTTTTTCGGTCACGTCGACCGGACCGGTCAGCATCAGCACCGGTTCCGAGCCGATATTGGCGAATGCACGAATGCGTGCGCGCGGCTTCAGGCCGAGCGTCTTTCCGGCCTTCTTCGAGCCGAGCAGAACGGCCGCCGCGCCGTCGACGATGCCGGACGAATTGCCGGCGTGGTGGACGTGGTTGACCTCTTCCACCTCGGGATGCTTCTGCACCGCGACGGCATCGAAGCCGCCCATTTCGCCGGGCATGACGAAGGACGGGTTGAGTGCCGCCAGCGACTGCATGTCGGTCGAAGGCCGCATATGCTCGTCATGGTCGAGGATGGTCAGCCCGTTCTGGTCTTTGATCGAGATCACCGAATTCTTGAAGCGGCCTTCGCCCCAGGCTTTGGCGGCACGCTTCTGGCTCTCGACCGCATAGGCGTCGACGTCATCACGCGAAAAGCCGTATTTGGTGGCGATCAGATCGGCCGAGATGCCTTGCGGAACGAACCAGCCCGGCAGGCCAACCGAAGGGTCCATGAACCAGGCGCCGCCGGATGCGCCCATGCCGACGCGCGACATCGATTCGACGCCGCCGGCGATGACGATCTCATCGGCGCCTTGTGCGATCTTGGCGGCGCCGAAGTTGATGGCGTCCAGGCCCGAGGCGCAGAAGCGCGAGATCTGCATGCCGGGCGCCGTGGTCGCATAGCCGGCTTCGAAGGCTGCGGCACGCGGAATGACAGAACCCGCCTCGCCGACCGGATCGACGCAGCCGAAGATGATGTCGTCGACGGTGCCGGTGTCCAGTCCATTGCGGTCACGGATCGCCTCGAGCACCTTGGCGCCGAGCCGCACCGCCGGCACTTCGTGCAGCGAGCCATCCTTCTTGCCCCTGCCGCGCGGCGTGCGCACGGCGTCATAGACATAAGCTTCGGCCATTTTCCTGCTCCTTGGGTTTGCTGAAAAGTCGCTCAGAGAGAGCGCCCGATCAGCAATTTCATGATCTCGTTGGTGCCGCCGTAGATGCGCTGAACGCGGGCGTCGCGGAACATGCGGGCGATCGGGTATTCGTTCATGTAGCCATAGCCGCCATGCAATTGAAGGCATTCGTCGACGACTTTTCCTTGCAAGTCGGACAGCCAGTATTTGGCCATTGAGGCCGTCACCGGGTCGAGGCCGCCATTGATGTGGCGAGCGACGCAGTCATTGTAGAAGACGCGGCCGATGGTCGCCTCGGTCTTCAGTTCGGCCAGCTTGAACTGGGTGTTCTGGAAATCGATGATCGCCTTGCCGAAGGCCTTGCGCTCCTTGACGTAGTCGATTGTCAGCGCCAGCGCCCGCTCGACCATGGCGATGGCGCCGGTGCCGATCTGCAGCCGCTCCTGCGGCAATTGCTGCATCAGTTGGACGAAGCCTTGGCCTTCCTCGTGGCCGAGCAGATTTGAGGTCGGCACGCGCATATCGTTGAAGAACAGTTCCGACGTGTCGTTGGCCTTCAAACCGATCTTGTCGAGGTTGCGGCCGCGCTCGAACCCTTCCACCTCGTCGGTCTCGACAACGATCAGCGAAGTGCCCTTAGCGCCCTTCTCCGGATCGGTCTTGGTGACGACGATGATGAAGTTGGCGAGCTGGCCATTGGTGATGAAGGTCTTCGAGCCGTTGACCTTGTAATGGTTGCCATCCTTCTCGGCACGCGTCTTGACGCCTTGCAGGTCGGAGCCAGCGCCGGGCTCGGTCATGGCGATGGCGCCGATCAACTCGCCGGTCGCCAGTTTCGGCAGCCACTTCTTCTTCTGCTCCTCCGAGCCGTAGTGGAGGATGTAAGGGGCGACGATCGAATTGTGCAGGCCGATGCCGAAACCGTCGACGCCGACATGGCCGATCGCCTCGATGATGGCGCTCTCATGCGCGAATGTCCCGCCCGAACCGCTATATTCCTCCGGCATCGAGGCACAGAGCAGACCGGCCGCGCCTGCCTTCAGCCAGCACTCGCGGTCGACCATCTCGTTCTTCTCGAACTCGTCATAGCGCGGCGCGATCTCTTCCGACATGAAACGGTGCGCCATGTCGTAGAGCATGCCGACCTCATCCGCCGCCCAGGCGGGTTTAGGGAGGCCGAGGATTTCGGCAGGATTTGTCGCCACGATTTCCTCCGCGTATCGACAGGTCAAAGGTCGGCTGTGCCGACGCTGTCGAGCTTAGAACGCTTCCGCCGGCAGTGCCATCAATGTCTCGGCGCCGCTGGAGATGCGAGCGAGGTGCGCCGACGTCTCCGGCATGATCCGCTCCATGAAGAAGCGCGCCGTCACCAGCTTGCTGTCGTAGAAAGACGAAGCACCGTTGGCGCCGTTCGCCAGCTTCGCGCCGGCGGCCTTCGCCATCTGCGCCCACATGTAGCCCAGCGCCACGAGGCCGAAGAGATGCATGTAGTCGGTCGAGGCGGCACCGGCGTTGTCGGGCCTGGCCATGCCGTTCTGCATCAGCCACATCGTCGCCGCCTGCAGATCGTTGTCGCCCTTCTTCAGCGCCTTGGTGAAAGGCGCCATCTTCTCATCTGTGCGATTCTCCTCGCAGAACTCGCCGACCTCCTTGAAGAAGGCCTGTACCGCGCGGCCGCCATTCAAGGCCAGCTTGCGGCCGACGAGGTCGAGCGCCTGGATGCCGTTGGCGCCCTCGTAAATCATGGCGATGCGGGCATCGCGCACGAACTGGCTCATGCCGTGCTCTTCGATATAGCCATGGCCGCCGAACACTTGCTGCGCCATCACCGCGTGGTCGAAGCCCTTGTCGGTGAGCACGCCCTTGACCACCGGCGTCATCAGGCCGGTGTAGTCGTCGGCAGCCTGGCGGTCCTTGTCGTCGTCGGAGCGGTGGGCGATGTCCGACTTGATCGCCGTCCACAGCGCCAGCGCGCGACCGGCTTCGTTGAAGGCTTTCATGGTCATCAGGCTGCGGCGGATGTCAGGATGGACGATGATCGGATCGGCCTTCTTGTCCGGCGCCTTCGGCCCGGACAGCGAGCGGCCCTGCAGGCGATCCTTGGCATAGGACACAGCGTTCTGGTAGGCGACCTCCGACAGCGAAAGCCCCTGCAGGCCGACGCCGAGCCGGGCCTCGTTCATCATCGTGAACATGGCCTTCAGCCCGCCATTGGCCTCGCCGAGCAACACGCCTTGCGCCTCGTCATAGTTCATGACGCAGGTCGAATTGCCATGAATGCCCATCTTCTCCTCGATCGAGCCGCAAGAGACGGTGTTCTTCTCACCCGGATTGCCTGACGCATCGAGCTTGAGCTTCGGCACGATGAACAGCGAGATGCCTTTCACGCCTTCCGGCGCGCCCTCGATGCGGGCCAGCACGAGGTGGACGATGTTGTCCGACATGTCGTGCTCGCCGGCCGAGATGAAGATCTTCTGGCCTGAAATCCTGTAGCTGCCGTCGCCGTTGGGAACCGCCTTGGTGCGCAACAGGCCGAGATCGGTGCCGCAATGCGGCTCGGTCAGGTTCATGGTGCCGGTCCAGGTGCCCTCGACCAGCTTCGGCAGCCATGTCGCCTTCTGCTCGTCGGTGCCATGGGTGATGATCGCCGCGATCGCGCCCTGCGTCAGGCCCGGATACATCATCAGCGACATGTTGGCCGAAACCATATATTCGGAAACAGCGGTATGCACCGCGTAAGGCAGACCCTGGCCACCAAATTCGACGGGTGCCGCCAACCCCATCCAGCCGCCTTCGCGATACTGGTCGAAGGCCTCCTTGAAGCCTTTCGGCGTCGTCACCGAGCCATCGTCATAGCGCACGCAACCTTCCACGTCGCCGACGCGGTTCAGTGGCTGCATGACGTTTTCGGCGAGCTTGGCGCCCTCGGTGAGGATGGCCTCAACCACATCCGGCGTCGCGTCAGAAAATCCGGGAAGATTGGAATAGCGTTGGTAGCCCAGTACCTCGTTCAGCACAAACAGCGTGTCCTGGACCGGCGCCCTGTAGATCGGCATGCTCTTCCTCCACCATGCGGCTTGGTCCCGAAATCAAGCCCCAAAATGAAGTCAGGGACAGCATCGGACCAACGTTCAGATCGAGATAGCAAAAGTTGACGTTTGCGTAAACGTCAATTTTTTGATACGACAAATTTTCCCTCCCGTGAGGTTAGGGGCGCTATGCCGTTGAAGCCAGTGCGGAACAGATTGAAATGTCTTCTTCCCGCCGCAGCCGGAAGACAACGGAAAGAGCCGCGCGGCCAAGGCCACGCGGCTTTCATTCTCAGAAGGGCGGCTCACCGGAAGCCGGTGAGGCCGAATTACCCGGCGACGCTGGCCTGCGGCGCCGAACGTTCGCTCAGCATCTGGCGCACCGCCGCCATCGAGTTGCTCAACTCGTTGATGGCATCATCGATCAGCGCCCGCTGCTTCTGCAGACGGGCAAGCTGCTTCTCCGACTTGTCGAGCGCCAGCCGCAACTGCTTGGTGTTGGAGCCGGTCGGGTCGTAGAGGTCCATCATTTGCTTGACGTCGCGCAGTGAGAACCCGACCTTGCGGCCGAGCAGGATCAGCGTCAGCCGCGCCTTGTCGCGGCGCGTGTAGAGACGGGTCGAGCCGTCGCGCTGCGGATTGAGAAGGCCCTTGTCCTCGTAGAAACGTAACGTGCGCAACGTTACTCCGTATTTCTTGGCCATCTCGCCGATGCGGACAAGATCCTCACCGGCTTTGTCAGACATGTCATTGGTATTGGCCGCGGCTTCGCCGGGCGAAACAAGTTTCATGGTCACTGGCTTTCCCCATCTGGTGGCGCCGCGGTCCCGGACCAAGCGTCGCCTGAGTGGAAGCGGGGGCGTGCTTCCAGTCGTGGTTTCAACAAACAAATCGCAAACGGCACGGTCTGTGCACCTTTACGTTTACGTCAATTCTATACCGATAGCCGCCTCACGAAGCAAGGGCGTTGTGCGGGAGGAACTTTTTGCCGCATCCGCCAGAGCATCACTCCGGCTTTAGGCGGCCCGCCAACACAACGTTGCAACTTCTTAAGCTTGATTAACGCGTTGTTTACCACGTTGGGCGAAATGTGCGCATGTCGGTTACCCGTGTTTATCCTGTAGCGAATTTTTCACGGTTTTTCGGAGCGCGGGTGAAACCCGGGAAGCTCGTCTTCCACCGCAGCAGAGCCGCGCGGCCGCCTTCGTTTCCGGCAGACTTGGGAAACTGGTCATAGGCCAGCAATTAGACGGACCAGTAATTCTGAACGGGCGCATCGATGAACAGCAAGCGGTCCTATCTCGATACACTCAACGCCGGCAGGCAGCGCAGGCCGCACACCACGCTTGAACAGCTCAACCGTTCCTTGGAAACGCTGGAGCAGCGGCTGGAGCGGACGCGCGAGGACATGAGCGAGCGTCCCGATCCTCGCCGGCCGAGCGCGGAGCCGCGCTATGCCAGCGCCCGGCCTTATGATGATCCGCGCCCCGCGCAGCCGCCGAAAAGCCAAGCACCGGCTGCCTTCGACCAGAATTACCACGCGATCGCCCGCGACATCGACCGCGTGCGCGGCCAAGAAGACGGCGTCGCCGTGGTCGGCAAGATCGCCGGCGAATTGCGCGGCCTGCGCGAGGAACTGCGCCACCAGATGACCGCCGGCCTGCAGCGCGAATTCGAAGCGCTGCGCAAGGACATCGAGCGGGCTTTCCAAGCAAGCGCTCAGCCGGGGGGCTCCGGCAAAGGCAGCGCCGAACTCGGCGTCGAGTTCGAACGGCTTTCCGGCGCCATCCAGACCCTGGCCGAAAAGAGCGACGACAGAAGCGTCAACATGCTCCGGCTCGAGCTGGAGCAGGTCAAGGCCGCGCTCGACACGCTGGCGCGCGAGGAGAGCGTGCAGGCGGTCGGCCGCCGCTGGGACGATTTCGACCGCCGCTGGACCGCGTTCGAGGATCGTGTCGATGCCGATCAGCGCAAGCGGTCGGACGCACCCGGTCTTTCAATGCTGACCGACCGGCTCGAACAGATCAGCAATGCCGTCAACAATTTGCCGGAATCGCTGTCGCTGCGGTCGCTTGAAGAGAAGGTCCGCACGCTTGCCGGCGCCGTCGATCATTTCGCCAGGCAGCAGGACAATCGCGGCAGCGGCACATTCGGTATGATCGACGAGCGGCTGGATGAGATTTCCCGCGCTATCGTTGCCTCAACCGTCGCCGCGCAGGCCAATTCATTCGACCCCGAGCCCTTCGAGCGCATCGAGAAGCGGATCGCCTCGCTTGCCCAGCAGATCGAGGAAGTCACGCAGGTGCACCCCAGTGGCGAGGTCATCGACCGCCTCAACATGCTGTCGAGCCGGGTCGACGATCTTGCCGGCCGGGCCAATCTGCCGGAGCAGGCGATGGAGCGCCTCGACAAGCAGATCGCGCTCATTGCCGAGAAGATCGACAGGACGGCTGCCATGCCGGACGCCGATTACATCTTCCAGGGCCTGGAACAGCGTTTCGACGTGCTGTCCGGCATGATGGAGCGCCGCCAGGGAGACGCGATCGAACAAGGCAACATGCTGTTTCGCGATCTCGAGCGCCGGCTGGACGAAGTCGCCGACAGGCTGGACCAGCGCATGCCGCAGATCGATGGGGCCGGCATCATGGATGCCATCGACGCCCGCTTCAGCGCGCTGGCCAAACGCATGGAGACGCGTGTTCCCGATTCCGCAGGCGAAGCGGCGATCCGTGGCCTGGAAAGCCGCCTCGAAGACATTTCAAGCCGGCTGGATTCATCCGCGGCACAAGTCGCTGGCATCGACCCGGCCCTGATCCGCAGCCTGGAAGCGCAGGTCGCGGGTCTGTCGGCGCATCTTTCGAAGCCCGGCACGCCATTGCCGGAATTCGAAGACATCAGCCCGCGTCTCAACGAAATCGAGAAGTCGCTGGCTGGAACCCGCGATTCCATCCTTAGCGCGGCGCGCGAGGCAGCCGAGAGCGCTGTCCGTTCGCTTGCCGACTCCAGTGCCAATACGGCGGCCGTTTCTGGCCTCGCCCAGGATCTGAAGACGCTCGAAGCACTGACGCGCCGTTCCGACGAGCGCAATTCGAGGACCTTCGAGGCCATCCACGACACGCTGCTCAAGATCGTCGACCGACTGGGCTCACTGGAGACCGGCGAGCCGACCGACGCGGTGAGCGAACTTCTCAGCACGAAACCGGTCGAACCGGACAGCTGGCGCGGCGCGCGATCGTCAAAGATGGCCGTTCGGGACGCGCCGTCCATGGACATCGACCAGCCATTGCCGCTGACCGGGGACATGGCCGACCTCGACAGCCGTGCACCTGCCATCATGCGCAA
>NZ_RZTA01000070.1:0-33279 GCF_004023115.1 Mesorhizobium sp. M6A.T.Cr.TU.017.01.1.1 | reverse complement strand
GGACATGCGTCAGGCGCGGCTCGGTGCCGCCATGGCGGCCAACGATATCAGGCAGGACTATGTACGCGCCGTGGTGAAGGAAGACGCCGGCACGCTCAAGGCGACGCCGTTCGGCATCCAGGATTCCTCGATGCTCAGAATGCTGGCCGACGCCAACGGGCTGATCGTGCGCGAGCCATTCGCTCCCCCCGCCGCGACAGGCGCCGCCTGCAGCGTGCTGATGCTACGCTGAACAAAACGTCAACACATTCATTAAACTTTAAACAGTTGCGGAACACAACTGGAACAGATAGTGTTTGTTCTGGGTTTGTTTTTCTGATTCTGTTGGGGGTCGCGATGCTGACACGCAAACAACATGAGCTGCTGATGTTCATCCACGAGCGGCTGAAGGAAAGCGGCATTCCGCCCTCGTTTGACGAGATGAAGGAAGCGCTCGATCTCGCGTCCAAATCGGGAATCCATCGGCTGATCACGGCGCTGGAGGAGCGCGGCTTCATTCGCCGGCTGCCCAACCGCGCCCGCGCGCTGGAAGTGCTGCGCTTGCCCGATTCGATCGCGCCCGGCCTCAATGCGGCGCGCAAATTCTCGCCGAGCGTCATTCAGGGCAGCCTTGGGCAGGGCAGCCTCGGCCGACAGATCAAGCCGGCGCCGTCACGCATGCCTGCGGCCGGCAATGACGACGACGTCGTTGCCACCGTCTCCATTCCGGTGATGGGCCGCATCGCTGCCGGTGTGCCGATCGATGCCATCCAGCACCAGACGCATTCGATCTCGGTGCCACCGGACATGATCACAGGCGGCGCGCACTACGCGCTGGAGGTCAAGGGTGATTCGATGATCGAGGCCGGCATCTTCGACGGCGACACGGTCATCATTCGCAACGCCGACACCGCCCAGCCTGGCGAGATCATTGTCGCCCTGGTCGACGAGGAGGAAGCGACGCTGAAGCGGTTCCGCCGCAAAGGCGCCTCGATCGCCCTGGAAGCCGCCAACCCGGCCTATGAGACGCGCATCTTCGGGCCGGACCGGGTCAAGGTGCAAGGCAAGCTCGTCGGATTGATCCGACGTTACTGAACGGCAGCTTTCTTGGGTTTCTCAGGCTTACGGTATGGCGGCAGGCCCCTCGCCTCGCGAGAAAATCTCCGCTGCTCATGCCAAGGCCTATATGGCTGTTTGACGGCAAAACGGATTTCTGCGCGCGTCGTCGCCGATAGCGGATCGAAAAAGACGGCGGCACTGCCCATGCGAGCGAGCTGCCGTTTGGTCACGACGAGGACCAGCGGGTTGCGGCAGGGATTATAATAGGCCGTGGCATCGTCGATGACGATCAAGTCCGCAAAGGCACAGGCTGGCCGCGCGATTTTGCGGTCGTCGGCGAGCGCGATGATCGCGCCGGACGGATGCCGGGCGAGGCACAGGCCGGCAGTGCAATAGAAAGGCGCTCCCGGCGGCAGGTCGGCCGGGTCGGCGATGTCGAACCGCACGTCTCCTTTTTCGAACGTCTCCGGCTCGACAATGGTCGCTGAAGTCAGCGCATGTTTCCAGTTGTCGGTGGTGAATTCGTTCGAGCGCACCCGGTTGACGGCAAGTTCGCCGCCGCCGATCGGCAGCGCCACCAGATGCGCATCCTCCGAGATCAGCACGTCGGGGGTTCGCGTCTCGGAAATCGTCAGCAGGCCGGCAAGCGCAAAGGGAAGTGCCGCAAGCCGCAACCATGTCGTCGCCATCGTGGCGATGACCAGGGCGACCGTCACCAGCAGAACCGACTGCAACGAAATCAGCCCGACTGCATCGACCGGCGAACGCTCGGAGATCCATCCCGATATTGCAATCATGGCCGTCAGCCCCTTGCCCATCATGTAGAGGAAAGGTCCGTCGAAGCCGAAAGGCATTGCCAAGGCGCTGACGACCGCCAGGAACATGACGACCGTGACGATCGGCATGACGGCCAGATTGGCAAACAGACTGAGCGGCGAGACGCGCT
The DNA here is from genome assembly GCF_004023115.1 of Mesorhizobium sp. M6A.T.Cr.TU.017.01.1.1. Taxonomy (NCBI): domain Bacteria; kingdom Pseudomonadati; phylum Pseudomonadota; class Alphaproteobacteria; order Hyphomicrobiales; family Phyllobacteriaceae; genus Mesorhizobium; species Mesorhizobium sp. M6A.T.Cr.TU.017.01.1.1. The sequence continues at coordinate 31,295 of NZ_RZTA01000070.1, read as the reverse complement.
GGAAGTGCCAGATGGCGAAGAGCGCGGTGGCGCTGCCGGCAATGATGGAGGTCATGGCGATGGTGCCTGTTCCAGCGACGAGCTTCCGCGTGACGAAAGCGGCCGGTGACCGTCGTTGTGGCGGCGCCGTGGCCTTGTCGGCACGATAGTCGGACCAGCCGGCATAGGCGCCCACGAGAGCCGCGGTCGCGGCGAAGGACATCTGGAAGCTTGGGCCGACCACCTCGTGCGGCGACACGACGATGACGGCGATGGCTGAAATCGTAAGATTGCGCATGGTGAGCGCAGCCCTGTCGAACAGCACGGCGACAAGCATTACCGCCAGCATGATGAAGCTGCGCTCAGCCGCGACCACGATGCCGGAAAAAATGAGATAGGCAGCGATGGAAAGGAGTGCGGCTGCAGCCGCATATTTTTTGACCGGCCGGCGCGACGAAAAATCGGGAAACAGCGCAAAGGCGCCGCGCAGCAATCCCATGATTGTGCCGGCGACAAGCGCCATGTGCAGGCCGGAAATGGAGATGATGTGGTAGATGCCGGTGCGCCGCATCGATTCGTTGATCTCTTCGGGGATGCCGGCACGCACGCCGACGATCAGCGCAGCGGCAATCTCCCCCTCGGCGCCACCGATGCTGTCCCTGATATGGTCGGCGATGGTTTCACGCGCCTTTTCGATCGACGAAGAAAGGCGCGCGGCTACCGGTGCATCTTCGGAAGCGACGATCTTCGGATTGCCGAGGAAAAAGCCACTGGCGCCGATACCGGCGAAATAGCTGTCAAAGGAGAAGTCATAGCTGTCGGGCCGAACCGGGCCAGTCGGAGGCAAAAGCCTTGCATAGCCGGTTGCCACCGAGCCTGCGGTCATCTCAGCGGGAATTTTGCGTGCCGAAACCCTGACACGTTCCGGTGCATAACGCAGTGTCGGCCGGGCGGTCGATATCACGTCGAGGGTCAGCCTGATCCGGCCATTCGCCATCTGGTCGAGCCTGACGACGCGGCCGGTGAGTTGGGTCTGGATTACCGAACCGAGCATCTGCGTTCCCGCGCGCCAGGTTTCAACCTTGGCGGCGAGCACACCGAGCGCGCACAGCAACGCTGCCATGAAACACAAATGTGTTTTGCGCCATGACCGCGTGACCGCTGCGCACAATGCCGTGAGGACCACCACGGCAATGGGCTGCGGAAAGTCCGGTTCCACGGCAAGCGAGAAATAGACGATCACTCCGGATGCCAGGAAAACCGGCACCAGCAGGAAGGCGACGCCGCGGTCGAGCTCCATGCCCGCCGCCGAAACCACGCTGTTGCGGATAGCGGATAGTGAAAGACGGCGGAAATGAACGACAGGCCCGGGTATTGGAGCCGGTATTGGCGCGGAGCGGTCCGGCGAGAGAGGCTGGATGCCGGGTTGCGACGCAGGCAGCGAAACGGGTAGCGGCTCGACGGGAGAAACGTCGGCAAACAGCGATCGTTCGCTGACGCTCGCGATCGCGCCCTCGCTCTCGTCCACGCCGCGGCCTGGTCCAGCCATCGGGTCTGCCCCTTGCGCCCTTGACCTCCTATGCTACATGAACGCGCGACGCGCGAAAGTCCGCGCAACCACATCGGTTTCCTGCGCTTGCCCGAGAGTTCCATGCCCGACAAGGTCGTCACCCGTTTTGCCCCCTCGCCCACCGGCTTCCTGCATATTGGCGGAGCCCGGACGGCGCTGTTCAACTGGCTGTATTCAAAACACACCGGCGGCAAGATGCTGCTGCGCATCGAGGACACCGATCGTGAGCGTTCGACCGACGCGGCAACCGCCGCCATTCTCGACGGGCTCTCCTGGCTCGGCCTCACCTGGGACGGCGAGCCGGTATCGCAGTTCGAGCGCGCGCCGCGCCACCGCGCTGTCGCCGAGGAGCTGGTACGCCTCGGCAAAGCCTATTACTGCTATGCGACGCCGGCTGAGCTGGAGGCGATGCGTGAGAGCGCGCGGGCCAAGGGGCTGCCTCCCCGCTATGACGGCCGCTGGCGCGATCGCGACCCGTCGGAGGCGCCGGCCGGCGCCAAGGGCGCGATCCGCATCAAGGCGCCGGCCGACGGCGAGACGGTGGTGCATGACCTCGTGCAGGGCGATGTCCGCTTTCCCAACAAGGATCTCGACGATTTCATCATCCTGCGCTCGGACGGCAATCCGACCTATATGCATGCCGTCGTCGTCGACGACCATGACATGGGCATCACCCACATCATCCGCGGCGACGACCATCTGACCAATGCCGCCCGCCAGATGGTGATCTATCGAGCCATGGGCTGGGACGTGCCGTCGATGTCGCATATCCCGCTGATCCATGGCGCCGACGGCGCCAAGCTGTCGAAGCGGCACGGCGCCCTCGGCGTCGAAGCCTATCGTGCCATGGGCTATCTGCCCGAGGCACTGCTCAACTACCTGGCGCGGCTCGGCTGGAGCCACGGCGACGACGAGATCATGTCGATCGCCGACATGATTGCGTGGTTCGACATCGGCGACGTCAACAAGGGAGCCGCCCGCTTCGACTTCGCCAAGCTCGAGGCGCTGAACGGCGTGCACATGCGCCGCATGAACGACGCCGAATTGCTCGATATCTTCATCGCCACTTTGCCCTATCTCGAAGGCGGCCCGGCGATCGCCGCGCGTCTCGACGACACGCGCAAGGCGCAGTTGCTTGCCGCCCTGCCAGGTCTGAAGGAGCGCGCCAAGACGCTGGTCGAGCTGGCCGACGGTGCCGCCTTCCTGTTCGCCGAGCGGCCGCTGCCGATCGATGAGAAGGCGGCTGCATTGCTCGGCGGTGGGGCGCGCGAGATCCTGCGGGGCGCGCACGCGGCGCTGAAGACGATTTCAGGCGATTGGACGGCCGAAGCGGCGGAAGCAGCGATCCGCGAGTATACGCTAGCGGGCGGCCATAAGCTCGGCGCCGTGGCCCAACCTTTGCGTGCCGCGCTCACCGGAAAGAGCACCTCGCCCGGCGTGTTCGACGTGCTTGCCGTGCTTGGCCGCGAGGAAAGCCTGGCGCGCGTCACGGATCAAATCGATTAGCAAAACTGGCCCAAGAAGATTGGCATTGAAAGGTGGGTTTCGCAGTGCAACATTAGGTCTTGGCCCAATTTGGCACGCAAATCCAATTGCGGGCGCAAACGCGCGGACTCCGATCCTTTCGACGTGTTGCGTTGCAGATATTTCGCCTTTGCCGGCATGAGAAAACCAAAAGGAGTTTGCAATGTCCGAAGCTGCGACAAAAATGGAATTTGGCGGCAAAACCCAGGCGTCGACTGCAAAACTTGAGTTCGGCGGCAAAACTCACGAACTCAAGGTGCGAAGCGGCTCGGTCGGACCTGATGTCATCGATATCGGCTCGCTTTACAGCACCACCGGGGCCTTCACCTACGATCCCGGCTTCACGTCGACGGCAAGCTGCGAGTCGGAAATCACTTTCATCGACGGCGATGCCGGCATCCTTTTGCATCGCGGCTATCCCATCGACCAGCTGGCCGAGCATGGCGACTTCCTCGAAGTCTGCTATCTCTTGCTCTACGGCGAATTGCCGACCAAGGCGCAGAAGGACGATTTCGACTACCGGGTGACGCGCCACACCATGGTGCATGAGCAGATGTCGCGCTTCTTCACCGGCTTTCGCCGCGACGCGCACCCGATGGCGGTGATGTGCGGCGTGGTCGGCGCGCTGTCGGCCTTCTATCACGATTCCACCGACATCTCGGACCCGTATCAGCGCATGGTCGCATCGATGCGGCTGATCGCGAAAATGCCGACGATCGCGGCGATGGCCTACAAATATCACATCGGCCAGCCCTTCATTTACCCGAAGAACGAGCTGAATTTCGCGGCCAACTTCCTGCATATGTGCTTTGCCGTGCCGTGCGAGGAATACAAGATCAACCCGGTGCTGGCCCGTGCGATGGAGCGCATCTTTATCCTGCACGCCGATCACGAGCAGAACGCCTCGACATCGACGGTCCGCCTCGCCGGCTCGTCGGGCGCCAATCCGTTTGCCTGCATCGCAGCCGGCATCGCCTGCCTGTGGGGACCGGCCCATGGCGGCGCCAACGAGGCGGCCTTGAACATGCTGGGCGAGATCGGCCATGTCGACCACATCCCGGAATTCATCGCCCGCGCCAAGGACAAGAACGACCCGTTCCGGCTGATGGGTTTCGGCCACCGCGTCTACAAGAACTACGATCCGCGTGCCAAGATCATGCAGAAGACGGCACATGAGGTTCTGGGCGAACTCGGCATCAAGGACGATCCGCTGCTCGACATCGCCATGGAGCTGGAGAAGATCGCGCTGACCGATTCCTATTTCATTGAGAAGAAGCTCTATCCGAACGTCGATTTCTATTCCGGCATCACGCTGAAGGCGCTGGGCTTCCCCACCACCATGTTCACGGTGCTGTTCGCGGTCGCCCGCACCGTCGGCTGGATCGCGCAGTGGAAAGAGATGATCGAGGATCCGCACCAGAAGATCGGCCGCCCGCGCCAGCTCTATACAGGTGCGCCGGAACGCGACTACGTGCCGATTGCGAAGCGGTAAAAAGAAAAAGTGAGTAGTGAGTAGTAAATAGGAATTTTCTTCACTACTCACTACTCACTACTCACTACTCACCCCTTGATGTACTTCATCACGACCCCCGCTGCGATGTCGCCCGAAGGTCTGTCGACGGCCATGCGTCTGGCCACCTCGGCAAAACCGTCCTTCTGCCATGCGCGATAGGGGGTGTCGGAAAACAGCCCCTCCAACTGCCGCGCCAGATAATGCGGCCGCACATATTCGTTGTAGTTTTCCGGCACGACCGGACGGTCGGCGATGAGATTTGGCAAGGCGGCGCTCCATACGGTGATCAGGCGCTGGGCCATCCGCATGACCGGATCGAGCCGGTAGCAGGAGATCATCGGCACACCCGACAGCGCCAACTCCAGCGACACCGTTCCCGATGCGATCAGCGCCGCATCGGCCTTGCCGAAGGCCTGCCATTTGCGCTCGGGATCAAGGATGATCTCCGGCTTCTCGTCCCAGCTTGCGACCGAAGCCCTGACCAGGTCGGCGACATGCGGCACAGTCGGCAACAGCAGGCGCAAGCGGTGTCCGCGCGCGCGCAGGATCGAGATCGTCTTGCCGAACGGGCCGACCAGCCGTCGCACCTCGCCGCGACGCGAGCCGGGCAGCACCAGCAGCGTCTTCACACGATCGTCGGACAGATCGCGCGGCAGGCTTTGCGCTTTGGCAGCGCCGAGCACGCCCGGATCATGTGTGAGGCGATGGCCAACATAGGTGCCGGGCGGACCGCCGAGGCGTGCGAGCTCCTTCACTTCGAAAGGCAGGATGCAGAGGATATGGTCGACATACGGTTTCATCGCCACCGCCCTGCCCGGTCGCCACGCCCAGACGCTCGGGCAGACATAGTGAACGATCGGGATCGTCGGATCGGCGGCGCGAACCTTCTTCGCCACGCGCAGCGAAAAATCCGGGCTGTCGATGGTGATGAGACAGTCGGGCTTTTCACCGACGACCGCGCTGGCCGTCTGGCTGATCCGCCGCATCAGGCGCGGCAGGTCGCGCAGGATGGCGCTCAAGCCCATCAGCGCGATCTCGCCGCCGTCGAAGAGCGGCGTGAGGCCGAGCGCCTGCAAATGGCGGCCGCCGATGCCGACGAGCCGGACCTCGCGGCCGGTCGTGCGCTTGAGCGCCTCTACGATGTCGGCGCCAAGCAGATCGCCGGATTCCTCACCGGCGACGATGGCGATCTTCAGCGGCTTGTCAGTCGCCATGCGCCGGCTCCGCAGCGGGCAGGCCGATCACGAACAGGCCGAGCGCATTGGCGCGTGCGACGACGGTGGGGCCTTCCAGAACCAGCGAGCGGCCGGCTTCGACGGCAATGCCGGCAAGTCCGGCGGCATGCGCCGCCTCGATCGTCTGTGGGCCGATGGAGGGCAGGTCCGCGCGCAACTCCTGGCCGGGCTTGGCGCATTTGACCAGGACGCCGCGCGTTCTGCCGGCAAGTCTGCCATGGCCGCGCAACTGCCTTGTTCGATCAAGCAATCCATCGGTGCCCTCGACGCCCTCCAGCGCGATGGCGCGGCCGCCAATCGCGACAGCTGCCTGGCCGATATCCAGCGCACCGATGGCCTTTGCCGCGGCATGCGCCGCTTCGATGTCGCGCCAGTCGGATTTGCGCGGCGCTGCCTTGGTCAGCGTCCCTTCGGCCGCGACCAGCTCCGGCACGATCTCATGGGCGCCGACGACCTTGACCCCACGCGCCTCCAGAGCCCGCGTCAAGACCTTCAACAGGCCGTCGTCACCACGGGCAAGCGCCATGACCACCGACGGCACCACAGCCAGCAAGCCGAGGCTCGGGCGCATGTCGATCAGTCTCGGCCGGCGCCTGATCTCGCCGGCAAGGACGAGATGGCTGATCCGTCGACGCCTCAGTAACGAAGCCAGCGAACCGATGTCTTCCAGAGCGAGACTCTCATGCTCGTAGCCGCTGAGGTCGGACTTGCGGTCGACTTCGCCCTCGATCCGGATAATGACGGGCGGGTAGCCTTGTCCGGCCAGGCTGATCGCAACTTCGACCGGCAGACTGCCGCCGCCGGCGATGATGCCGACCCTGGCATCTGGCGCGAGATCAAGGCCCGTCCGGGTGGCCTCAATCTTCGTCATCTGCATCGTCGCCGTCGCCACCCCTAAGCGACGGGACGGCATAGTGCCGTTTGCCGCGACTGGCGATGAAATCGATGATTTTCATGGCGGTCGGTGACGAGGCGAATTCCGCCTTGGCGAACTCGACGTTTTCGCCGACGGTTCGGGAGCGATCGAAGATCGTCCTGTAGGCCTTTCGCAGCGTATGGATCTCGGAGCGCGGCAGGCCGGCGCGCTTCAGGCCGATGATGTTGAGGCCGCGAAGTTTGGCGCGATTGCCGACGGCGATGGCGTAGGGAATGACATCGCCGACGATTGCCGAGCAACCGCCGAGAAAGGCGTTGTCGCCGACGCGGACAAACTGATGAACGGCGGTGAGGCCACCGATATAGACGTTGTCACCGATCTCGCAATGGCCGCCCAACGTCGCTCCATTGGCGAAGGTGGCGTTATTGCCGACGATGCAGTCATGGGCGATGTGGGCGTAGGCAAGGAAGTTGCCATTGTCGCCGATCGTCGTCTCGCCGCGGCTGGAATCGGTGCCGAGATGCATGGTCACGCCTTCGCGGATCGTGCAGTTCTCACCGATGACCAGCGTGGTGCGGCCGCCCTTGTGCTTGGTGTTCTGCGGCGGCGCGCCCAGTGTCGCCATCGGATAGACCTTGGTCGACGCGCCGACGGTGGTCGCGCCCATCACCGAGATATGGCTGACCAGTTCGACGCGGTCGCCGATCACTGCGTCGGCGCTGATGTGGCAGAACGGCCCGATGCGGACGCCTTCGCCGACTTTAGCGCCTGCCTCGATGACCGAAGATGGATGGATCACTGTCTGGATTTTCATAAGCATTCGATCGTCAGTCGCTCGTAACCATCATCGCCGAGATCTCGGCTTCCGCGGCCTTGACGCCGTCGACCAGAGCCTCGCAGGCGAATTTGAGAAGGTTGCCGCGTTTCTTGATTTTCTTCACATGGATCTTCAACTGGTCGCCGGGAACGACCGGTTTGCGGAATTTGGCGTTGTCGATGGTCAGGAAATAGACCAGCGACGGTTTTTCGGTGCCAAGGCTGCGGATGCAGATGGCGCCGGCCGTCTGCGCCATCGCCTCGACGATCAGCACGCCGGGCATAACCGGCTGGTCCGGGAAATGACCCTGAAAATGTGGCTCGTTTATGGTCACGTTCTTGATGCCGATAGCGGACTCGTCGCCATCGATGTCGATAATGCGGTCGATCATCAGGAACGGATAGCGATGCGGCAGGAGCTTCATCAGCCCCAATATGTCGACCGCCTCGAGCGTCGTCGCCGCCACCATCTCAGCTATTCCCTCCGTCGCCGGATTTGCGCGCCCTGGCCAGTCTTCGCAGAGCCGCGATCTCCCGCATGGCTTCCGCCATCGGCTGTGCCGGATACCCTCCCCAAATCTCGCCCGCAGGGACGTTGCTCATGAACCCGCTTCTTGCGGCAAGCTTGGCCCCTGTCCCTATGGTCAGGTGATCCGCAAGGCCGACACCGCCACCCATGGTGACGTTGTCGCCCACCGTTACGGAACCGGAAATACCCGAAAGACCGGCGATTATGCAGTTGCGGCCGATGCGGACGTTATGGGCGATCTGCACCAGATTGTCGATCTTGGTGCCCTGGCCGATGATCGTGTCGGACATGGCGCCACGATCGACCGTGGTGTTCGAGCCGATCTCGACATCGTCCTGGATAACGACCCGGCCGATTTGCGGGACGCGCTCCGGGCCCTTGGCGCCGGCCACGAAGCCAAAACCGTCCTGACCGATGCGGGCGCCGCCATGGATGATGACGCGGTTGCCGATCAGGGCGTATTGGATGCTGGCGCCCGGACCGACATAGCCATCGCGGCCGAACTGGCAGGAGGGACCGATAACGGCATGAGGAGCAATGACGGATCCGCTGCCGATAGAAGCGCGGGGGCCGATGATCGCGCCGGCCTCGATGATCGCGCCGGCCTCAATGTGCGCCGAAGGATCGATATGGGCATGCGGTGAGATACCGGTTTCGCCGGTCATCGGCGCCGGTGTAGCGGCAGCCGGGAAAAGAAGCCGTCCGACCATCGCGAAAGCCTGTTGCGGGCGCGGATGGACCAGAACCGCGATGCCCGCCGGCGCCTTGCCGGCAAATTCGGCGGGACAGAGGACCGCCGCCGCCCGCAGCGATTGCATCAGCGCGAAGTTGCGTCTGCCGTCGACGAAGACAAGGGCGTGCTCACCGCCTTCGCTTGCCGGTGCCAAGGCTTCGATCGATATATCGGAAAGGCCGGTATCGACAAGCACCGAGCCGGTCAGATTCGCGACTTCGCCAGCCGTGTACCGGCGTGAGGGCGCGAAGAACACCGGATCGGTCATTCCAGAAGCTATATCCAGCTAGCGCATGACCCGGAAAATCGGAATCGATTTTCGCTTGGGATCATGCGCAAAATCAAAGTGCTACAGCGTTCTTTGCGCGTCCAAGAGGACGCGCGGCGCTGTAGTGTCGGATCACTCTCTTCCGGGCCCCAACGGCCCGGAAACATCGTTGCCGCCGATCAGAAGCGGGTCGATATGCCGAAGTTGAATTCCTGCACGTCGTCGGTGTCTTCCTTGAGGACCGGGATCGCATAGTCGATGCGGATCGGGCCGAACGGCGACGCCCACATCAGACCAACGCCGACCGAGGCGCGCCACTGCATGTCGGTTGTCGATTGATCGACCAAATCAGCACTGACCTTGCTGCCATAGAGCGTTGCCGCATCGGCGAAGACCGCGCCGCGCAGGCCGAAGCTCTCCGGAATGACCGGCATTGGGAACTGGGCTTCCGCCGAGGCGTTGAAATAGGTGGTGCCGCCGAGATGGTCATCAAATCCGTCCGAGTCGACGGGGCCGATGCCGCCATAGGCAAAGCCGCGGATCATGCGGTCACTGCTCTGGAAATGATCGAAGATGCGCAGATCGCCGCCGCCGAAGCCTTGGACGTGGCCTGCCCCGCCCGAAACCAAGCCGACCAGATCAAGCTGCTCCGACAATGTCTGGTAGACGCTGCCACGCGCCGTCACCTTGACGAACTTGGCGTCACCGCCGAGCCCGGCCACCTCCGTGGTGACATTGGCGTAGATGCCCTCATGCGGGTTCTTCATGTCGTCGATGGTGTTGTAGACCAGGCCGAGACTGACCGACGACTTGAGCCACGGGCTTTCCTGAATACCTTCAAAGATTGCCTCAGAGACGTCGCAGCCGGCGTCGGGCTCGCCATCATTGTCAACATCGCAGTCGTCATCGAGCTTATACTTCTCCTGCGAGATATTATACGCCAGCTGCGTCGAGATGTTGTCGGTGATCGGCAGGCCGAAGCGCACTGTCGCGCCTATCGTCTCGCTCTCGTATTCGTCATAGTTCCTGGTCCGGTTGAAGACATCGAAACCGGCAGCGATACGCCGCCCAAGGAAATAGGGCTCGGTGAAGGAGAAGCTGTAGTCGCGCGAATTCTTGCCGCCGCCCGCCGATAACTTGATGAACTGGCCGCGCCCGAGGAAGTTGCGCTCGGTGATCGAGCCTTCGATGGACGGGCCTGACGTGTCGCCACCGGTCGAATAGCCGGCGCCAACCGAGAACTCGCCGGTCGATTTCTCGACCACGTCGACCACGAGCACCACCTGGTCTGGCTCAGAGCCGGGCACGGTGGAAACCTCGACTTTTTCAAAGTAATCGAGCGCTTCCAGCCGCTTCTTCGCGCGCTGGATGAGAACCTGGTTGAAGGCATCGCCCTCACTGACGTCGAATTCGCGACGAATGACATAGTCGCGTGTCCGGTCGTTGCCGCGAATCTCGATGCGTTCGACATAGGCCTTGGTGCCTTGGTCGATCGTATAGACCACCGAAATGGTGTGGTTCTCGAAATTGCGGTCGCCGCGCGGCGTCACCTGAGCGAAGGCATAGCCGGAACCGGCAACCTTCTCGGTCAGCGCGATGATGGTGTCTTCAACGTTCTTGGCGTTGTAGACATCGCCCTTGTGGGTCTCGACCACCGACTGCAGCGACGCACCGTCGACCTCGGGAATGGTGCTCTCGACGCTGACATCGCCGAATGTGTAGCGGTCTCCTTCCTGCACGGTGATGGTCACCGTGTACTTATTGGTGGTCTCGTCGAGCTCGCCGACCGCGGAAACGACCTGGAAGTCGGCATAGCCGTGATTGTAATAGAAACGGCGCAGCAGCTCCTGATCGGCGCGCAGCTTGTCGTCGTCATAGACGTCGTCGCGCAGCACGAACGAGAGGAAGGTCGAGCGCTTGGTCGAGATGACGTCGGACAGGCGACGGCTTGAATAGGCGCTGTTACCGACGAAATTGACCGCGGCGATCTGCGTGCGGCCGCCTTCGTTGATGTTGAAGACCACGTTCACGCGGTTGTCGCCGAGATCCATGATCTGGGTGGTCACGGCGGCGTCGTCGCGACCGATACGCCTGTAGGCGGCCTTGACCGCCTCGACATCGGCATCGAGCGCCTGCTGCGAGAATGTTCCGCGCGGCTTCAACTGAACCGCGGCCGCAAGGGCGTTGTCCTTGAGCTTCTTGTTGCCCTGGAACAGCACCTGGTTCACGACCTGATATTCGGAAACCTTGACTACCAGCGACGAACCGACCTGGTTGATCTGGACGTCCGAGAACAGCCCGGTGCCGAACAGCGCCTTGACCGCATCGTCGATATCGGCGCTGGAAAAGGCCTTGCCGGGCTTGATTGTGATGTAGTTGCGGATCGTGTCGGCGTCGACACGCTGATTGCCGCTGACTTCAACTCTTGAGACAACAGCGGCCTCGGCCGCCGATGTGGCAACGAATTGCACTGCGAGCGCACCTGGCACGACCAGAGCGGCGGACAGGGCCACCGCGGACGCGGCGCTCAAAAACTTGGATGCTGCCTTCATCGGGCTTTTGTACCTTTTCTCGAAGTCCCCACGGCGAGAAAACCGGACGTGCGGTAATTTCCCCTACCGTATTAACCGGATTTTCCCTACACGCAAGGCTCCTGGTTAATTTGTATTTACTTAACCCTGTTGCGTGGCTTTCGCGTCACGCATATCCCCACGCATGGTAAACGGCGTCTCAACGTTGGCTGTGCCGAAGCCAAATTTCTTCATGATTTCAGCACCCAAACAGATCGTTCCAGAAAACGAACCCCATGAAGCCCAACACGAGCATGAAGCCAGCCCTATAGCCCATCTCCATCATCCGCTCCGACACCGGTCGCCGAATGACGGCCTCCACGCCGTAGAACAAGAGATGGCCGCCGTCGAGGGGGGGAATCGGCAAAAGGTTGAGAATGCCGATGCCGACCGACAGCAGCGCGACAAGTTGCACAAGCCAGTCGAAGCCCAATTTTGCCGCCTGCCCCGACATCTTTGCGATCTTGATTGGGCCGCCCAGTTGGCATTTGTCTTCGCGCCCGACGACGAAACGCTGCAGGAACTGACCGGTGCGCTGAATGATGTATCCCGTCTCCTCGACCGCCGCCCCTACCGCTTCGATCGGGTTGTAAGTGACTAGCCTGGGTTGGCCGAATTCCTGATTGTTGACGACGCCGATCACGGCCACTTTGACCTTGTTGCCCAGCCCATCTTGCTGCTCCATCAGCTCCGGCGTCGCCGTGGCGGTGATCTCCTTGCCGTCGCGCAGCATGACGAAGGTGATGGCATCGCCGCCGCGGCCCGAAACCAGGCGCTGGACGTCGGAGAACGTCTGGACCTTGCTGCCGTTGACGCTGACGAATCGGTCACCGGGCAGGATGCCAGCCCTGGCGGCCGGACTGCCGGCGGTGACTTCAGCCACCATTGGCTCCATCACAGGGCGGCCATAGGCGGAAAACAGCACCGCAAAGACGGCAATCGTCAGCAGGAAATTGAACAGCGGGCCGGCCACCACAGTCGCCGCGCGCTTCCAGACCGGCTGCGTGTGAAAGGCAATCTTGCGTTCGGCAGTGGTCAGCGATTCGAGCTCCTCCGAGCTGGGCTGGCTCGATGTGGCATTCATGTCGCCGACGAATTTGACATAGCCGCCAAGCGGAATGGCGCAGAGTTTCCAGCGTGTGCCATGGCTGTCATTGAAGCCGAAGAGTTCCGGGCCGAAGCCAATCGAAAAGGCCTTTACGCCGATGCCGCACCAGCGGCCGACGAGGTAATGGCCCATCTCGTGGACGAACACGACCACGGTCAGCACGAACAGGAAAGGCACCAGCGTGCCGAGGAAAAAGCCCTCCGTGCTGAAAACCGCGTGAAGAATCTCGTTCAACTCATGTCCTCAAAACTCGTCCGCAGCACGGGCGTACCGCGACTGTGACATCAATCCAGGCGAATCCATGGCGCATCCTGCGCAAGTCAAGACACAATGCCGATCAAGCTGGAAACAGCCCCTGCGCCGGATGGTCGGCGGTCGCCGAAATCCAGCCGATGACGTACAGGGCGAAGGCCGCCGCGACAAGCCCGTCGACCCGGTCCATGACACCGCCATGGCCAGGTATCAGCGTGCCCGAATCCTTGCGGTCGTGGCGGCGCTTCACCCATGATTCGAAAAGGTCGCCGGCCTGGGCGACGATCGAAAGCACGAGCGCAACGACGCCAAGCACTGCGAGATTGCCGGCTCCGGCCGCGGCGGCCAAAAGCAGTCCGGCAACCACGCCGCCGACCGCGCCGCCGAGTGCCCCGCTCTGCGTCTTGCCGGGCGAGATCGACGGCGCCAGTTTCGGGCCGCCGACAGCGCGGCCGACGAAATAGGCTGATATGTCGGTCGCCCAAACCACCGCGAACAGGAAAAGAATGGCGACGAGGCCGGGATGATCGCCGTCGCGCAAAAGAGCAAGCGACAGGCCAGAAATGGCGGCATAGGCAAGGCCTGACGGGTCCCACTGTCCCGTTTGGCGCATCGAACCCACGACCACGGTGACAACGACCATCACTGCTCCAAGAAGCAGCAGCCAGGACGCAGGCAGGCCGGCAACCAAGGCGACGACGAAGACCAGAAGCAGCGCATCCGGCAGAAGACCAAGACCCGTGGCGGCGACCGGGCGGCACATTCGCGTCCATTCATAGAAGATCAGGATCGACATGGCGGCGCAAAGCAACCGGAAAGGCAGTCCGCCGAGCCAGGTCAGACCAAGCGTGACGACGGCAAGCACGATGGCGGAAATAACACGAAGCTGGAGGTTGCTCATCCCTTGGCCGTCACGGCGACGTCTTGAGAGCCAAGCCCGCCGAAACGGCGCTCGCGGCCAGCGAAATCGCGCAATGCGTCGGCCAAATGCTCGCGGCTGAAATCGGGCCAGTAGCAAGGCAGGAAGACGAGCTCGCTATAGGCCGCCTGCCACAGAAGAAAATTCGACAGCCTGAGTTCGCCGCTGGTGCGGATGACCAGTTCAGGGTCCGGAATACCCTGGGTATCGAGAGAGCCGGCAAAGGATTCGGCCGTGATCGCCTCGCTGTCGAGCTCGCCGCGCGCCACCGCCGAGGCAAGCTTGCGCGCCGTGCGCACGATCTCGTCACGCCCGCCATAGTTGAAGGCGATGACCAGGGTCAGCGCCTCGTTGCGCATGGTCAGCGTTTCGGCCTCTTCAAGCAGGGTCCTGATATCAGGCTGCAACCCTGCCCTGTCGCCGATGATCCTGACCCGCACGCCGCTCTGGTGCAGTTCGGCGAGATCGCGGCGGATGAAGATTTTCAAGAGGCCCATCAGGTCGCTGACTTCGGACTTCGGTCGCGACCAGTTTTCCGACGAGAAAGCGTAGACGGTCAGGAAGGAGATGCCGAGGCCAGGAGCGGCGCGCACCGTGTTGCGCAGCGCCTCGACGCCGGCACGATGCCCGGCAAGCCGCGGCATGCCGCGCGCTTTGGCCCAGCGTCCGTTTCCGTCCATGATGATCGCGACATGCGCGGGGCTTGTCATAGTTTCGCTTTCGGGTCGGACCCTTAAACCTGCATGATTTCGGCTTCCTTATCGGAAAGCAGATGGTCGATGGTGCCGATCATCTCGTCGGTGAGCTTCTGGACCTGGTCGGACCGCTTGCGCTGATCGTCCTCGCTGATATCGCCGTCCTTTTCCGCCTTTTTGAGAAACTCCATGCCGTCCCGGCGCACGTGGCGCACGGCGATGCGGGCATTCTCGGCATAACCGTGCGAGATCTTGACCAGCTCCTTGCGGCGCTGCTCGTTGAGCTCGGGCAGCGGAATTCTAAGATTGGTGCCGTCGACGATCGGATTGAAGCCGAGATTGGATTCGCGGATGGCGCGATCGACCGCGCCGACCATCGACTTGTCCCAGACCGAAACCGAAATCATGCGCGGCTCCGGCACCGACACGTTCGCCACCTGGTTGATAGGCATGGTGGTGCCATAGGCCTGCACCTGGATTGCGTCGAGCAGGTTGCTCGAGGCGCGACCGGTCCGCAGCGAAGCCAGATCGTGCTTGAACGCAGCGATCGCCCCGTCCATGCGCCGTTTGAGATCATCGTATTCGCCACTCATCATCGTCTCCTCGACCCGTTAGCCCGGGTTCACTGTTCAGGGATAACCCCGTGTTCGAGCCTCAATCCGAAACCGGCTCCCGCTTTTCGCTTACGCGGACCCTCGGTTCGGGATAGTGCTCCCGATCAGTCGTCCGCGACGACCGTGCAACGGCCGCCGCCCCTCAGAATATCACCGAAACCACCCTTCTCGTGGATCGAATAGACGATTATCGGAATGTTGTTTTCGCGCGCAAGTGCAATCGCGGCTGTATCCATGATCGAAAGGCCGCGTTTTATGACGTCGCCATGGCTGATGCGCTCGAAGCGTGTAGCATTCGGGTCCTTCTTGGGATCGGCCGAATAGACGCCGTCGACCTGCGTGCCCTTGAACAGCGCATCGGCGCCGATTTCCGCCGCGCGAAGCGCCGCGGCCGAATCGGTGGTGAAGAACGGATTGCCGGTGCCGCCGGCGAAAATGACGACCTTGCCCTGGTTCATGTAGGCGGTCGCCTGGCGCTGCGAAAAGCTCTCGCAAAGCTCTGGCATGGCGATTGCCGACAGCACCACCGCGTCGACGCCGATCTTGTTCAGCGAAGTGCGCAGCGCCAGCGAGTTGATGACGGTGGCGAGCATGCCCATGTGGTCGCCGGTGACCCGGTCACCGCCCTTGGACGCAACCGCCACGCCGCGAAAGATGTTGCCGCCGCCGATGACGACGCCGACCTCGATGCCCAGGGCGCGGGCCTCGGCGATGTCGGCAGCGATGCGATCGACCACCGATACGTCGATGCCGAAATGCTGTTCACCCATCAGCGCTTCGCCCGAAGCTTTCAGCAAGACACGTCGATAGAGGGGCTTCACCGTCATCTGGTCCTCATCATTATGCGTGTGACGCGTCTGGGGCGGCTTCCCCGCGCAGGCGCTGCCCCGAAACATTGGCGTTCCGATACACGAAGGGCGCCGCGATGTCACGCGGCGCCCGAGCCGGAAAACTCTCTTCCCCTCTTAGCTTACGCCAGCAAAAGCACCTTGCATGAGCAGATCCGGCAGATAGCCAGCCGGCTTATCGCCGACCGCCTGGCCTCCCGTAAGGCCGCCCTGTATTTCCGAGCCGAAGAACGAATACGGAAAGGGTGTGATTGGTCGGCTCACCGCATCGAGCCGTGCCCGAAGCTCCTGCGGAATGTCGAAATCGAGCGCGCCGAGATTGTCCTTGAGTTGATCCAGCTTCGTCGCACCGATGATCACCGACGCAATGCCGGGCTGGGTCGCGGCCCAGTTCAAGGCGACCTGAGCCATGCTGCGGCCGAGCTGACTTGCGACCTTTTCCAGCTCGGCGACGATCTCCCAGTTGCGATCGTTGAATTTCTGAAACCCAGGATTGGTCGAGCCGCGCATCGTCTCCAGCCTGCCGCCTGCCCCATTCACTGTATCGGAACGATATTTCCCGCTGAGCAGACCGCTGGCCAACGGGCTCCAGACCATTATACCCGCACCGTGGCGCGTGCCGAATGGCACGAACTCATGTTCGATGTTGCGCTCCGCCAGCGAATATTCGAGCTGAAGCGCCGAAACCGGTTCATAGCCGCGGTGCTCGGCTACCGACTGGGCCCGGCTTGCGTACCACGCCGGCACGTCCGACAGGCCGACATGGCGGATCTTTCCGGCGCGGACCAGATCATCCAGCGTCCGCATCACCTCCTCCGGAGGCGTCAGCCTGTCCCAGGCATGCAGGATGTAGAGATCGATATAATCGGTGCTGAGGCGCTTCAACGAGCCTTCGACCGCGCGGATGATGTTCTTGCGGCCGTTGCCTCCGGCATTCGGATTGCCTTCTTCGAGGTTCATGCTGAATTTGGTGCTGATCACCGCCTTGTCGCGCAGCCCACGCTCGGCGATGAATTCGCCAAGCCAGGTTTCGGATGTGCCTCCGGTATAGGCGTCGGCCGTATCGAAGAAATTGCCGCCGGCCTCGACATAGGCATCGACCATCGCGCGGGCCGTTTCCTTTTCGGCTCCCCAGCCCCATTCCGTGCCGAAGGTCATAGTGCCGAACGCGAGGCGGGTGACACGCAGCCCGCTGTTGCCGAGCGTGTAATAGGACATGGTCATGTCGTCTCCTTGCTGCTTACAGAATTGGTGTTCAATGCAGCCTAGATGTCGCCTCCTCTGTCCGATTGATAAGTTTGCATTATTAGCATGGACTATGCGATATTGTTCATGAATGGATCGAGACCTGCTCAGCCATCTTCCTGTCGTCGTCGCTGTGGCGCGGCGCGGCGGCTTTGCCTTGGCCGCCGCCGAACTCGGCATGAGTCCGTCGGCAGTCAGCCATGCGGTGCGGCTGGTGGAGGAGCGGATCGGCCAACCGCTGTTTGCCCGCACCACGCGCAGTGTCGCTCTGACTGAGGCCGGCGAGGCGCTTGTCGCGGCAGCGGAGCCGGCGCTGGAAGACATCGCGGACCGGATGGAGCGTATCCGCTCGGTCAAAGGCAGAGCGAGCGGGCTGCTCAGGATCAACGCGCCGCGCATTGCGCTGCCTCTGGCCCTGATGCCCATCCTGTCGGCAATGGCGGAGCGTTATCCCGACGTGACGGTGGAGATCGTCACCGACGAACGCTTGAGCGACATCGTCGGCGAAGGTTTCGACGCTGGCATCCGGCTTGGCGAGATGATCGCCGAGGACATGGTGACGGTGCGGCTGACCCAGCCTTTCCGCACCATCGTCGTCGCCTCTCCGGCCTATGTTGGCCGTCATGGACAGCCACGGACGCTGGCCGATCTCTCGGCGCACAACTGCATCGGATACAGGCTGCTGCGATCGCGTGCTCTCTACCGCTGGGACCTGAACGACCAGGGCAAGGATATCAGCGTCGAGACGCGCGGCAGCGTCGTCCTCACCGATCCGCTTTCGGCGCGAGATATGGCGCTGGCCGGCATCGGCCTCGCCTATCTGTTCGAGCCGCTTGTCCGGGCTGACGTAGAGGCCGGCCGGCTGGTAGAAGTCCTGCGCGACACCTCGATCGATGAACCGGGGCTGTTCCTCTATTTTCCACGCCGGGCGGCGATGGCGCCGAAGCTCAGGGCCTTCATCGACACCGCGCAAGAAATCGGCCGGGCATCCTCGCGGACACCCGGCCGTAAAGTCTTTTCAGAAAGATAGAGTGCGGTTTACTTCTTGACCGCTGCCGCGACTTCCGCCGCGAAATCGGTCTCTTCCTTCTCGATGCCCTCGCCGAGCGCGAAGCGCAGATAGGCAGTGATCTTGGCCGGTGCGCCGATTTCCTTTTCGGCATCCGTCAGCGCCTTCTCGACGGTGATGTCGGGATTGAGCACAAAAGCCTGCTTGAGCAGCACGACCTCTTCGTAGAACTTGCGCAGACGGCCCTCGACCATCTTCTCGATGATCGCTTCCGGCTTGCCGGACTGGCGCGCCTGGTCGGCGAAGATCGCCTTCTCGCGCTCGACCGCGGCCGGATCGAGCTGTTCCGTCGTCAGCGCCATCGGGTTGGTGGCGGCGACATGCATGGCGACTTGGCGGGCAAAGGCGTTGGCTGCCTGCGCGTTGCCTGTTGTTTCGATGGCGACCAGCACGCCGAGCTTGCCAAGGCCGTCGGCAACCGCATTGTGGACGTAGGTCGCAACAGCGCCGTGCTCGACGGTGAGCTTGGCCGAACGGCGGAAACCAAGATTCTCGCCGATCGTGCCGACAGCGTCCTTGATGGTCTCGGTGACCGACTTGTCCGAACCCGGATACGGCGCGGCTGCGACGGCCTCGGTCTTGCCACCATAGGCGAGCGCGACCTTGGCGACCTTGGCGACGATCTCCTGGAAGGCAGCGTTGCGGGCAACGAAGTCGGTCTCGGAATTGACCTCGACGACTGCCGCCTCGCGGATACCGGAATCGACGCCGATGAGACCCTCGGCCGCGGTACGGCCGGCCTTCTTGTCGGCCTTGGAGATGCCCTTCTTGCGCAGCCAGTCGACGGCCTCTTCCATGTTGCCGTTGGTCTCGTTCAACGCCGCCTTGCAATCCATCATGCCCGCGCCGGTCAAGTCGCGGAGTTCTTTGACCTGTGCAGCCGAAATGCTCATTGTCGCCTCTTTGTTTTAAAATGCACCGACGCACCACCGGTCCTCGATGATGCGCCTGGCGCCAGCGCTTAGCGCGCCAAAATATGAGAAAGATGAAGGCCGAAACCGGCCTTCGCTGTTACGCTTCCGGAGTCTGGGCAGCCGGTGTCTCGGCGGCCGGCGTCGGCTCAAGTGCCGGCTCGACCGGAGCCTCGGCCAAAGCGCCGACATCGACACCGAGCGCGCCCTGCTGGCGAGCGATGCCGTCGATTGCAGCCTTGGCGATCAGATCGCAATAGAGCTGGATGGCGCGGGCCGCGTCATCATTGCCCGGAATCGGGAAATCGATCTTGTCCGGATCGCAGTTGGAATCGATGATGGCGACGACCGGGATGCCGAGACGCTTGGCCTCGAGGATGGCGATCGCTTCCTTGTTGGTGTCGATCACGAACATCAGGTCGGGCGTCGAGCCCATGTCCTTGATGCCGCCCAGCGCCTTGTCGAGCTTCTCGCGCTCGCGATCGAGGTTGAGGCGCTCCTTCTTGGTGAGCCCCTGGGCCTCGCCGGCCAGCATCTCGTCGAGCTTGCGCAGTCGCTGGATGGAATTCGAGATCGTCTTCCAGTTGGTCATCATGCCGCCGAGCCAGCGGGAGTTGACATAGTACTGGGCCGAGCGCTGCGCGGCGTCGGCGACGATGTCGGACGCCTGGCGCTTGGTGCCGACGAACAGCACGCGGCCGCCCTTGGCGACGGTGTCGGAAACCTGCTTCAGCGCCTGGTGCAGCAGCGGCACCGTCTGCGAGAGGTCGATGATGTGGATGTTGTTGCGGGCGCCGTAGATATAGGGCGCCATCTTCGGGTTCCAGCGGTGGGTCTGGTGGCCGAAGTGAATGCCAGCTTCCAAAAGCTGACGCATGCTGAAATCAGGCAGAGCCATTCTAAAGTTCCTTTTCCGGTTAGCCTCCACGGACACAGGCATTTTTGGACTTTGTCCTCGAACGCCACCGGAGGTTTCAGCCGGATTTCTCCCGGGCAG
The DNA here is from genome assembly GCF_004023115.1 of Mesorhizobium sp. M6A.T.Cr.TU.017.01.1.1. Lineage (NCBI taxonomy): Bacteria > Pseudomonadati > Pseudomonadota > Alphaproteobacteria > Hyphomicrobiales > Phyllobacteriaceae > Mesorhizobium > Mesorhizobium sp. M6A.T.Cr.TU.017.01.1.1. Next base: position 11,023 of record NZ_RZTA01000070.1, on the reverse strand, counting down.
ACACCAAAGTCCGTGTGTGGAATGAGCGCGCATATAGAGGGGATGCGCGACAAACGCAAGCGCTGCGGTGTGTTGTGCTCAGCGTGCGGCGATCAGCGCACCGGTGCCGATCATGGCGCCGCCGGCAAACCTGCTCATCAAGCGCATCCGTCTTGGCGTCTTGAACCAGCTCGAAGCCTGCCCGGCAAGCACCGCATAGACGCCCATAGTGATAATGTTGACGCCGATCACGACCGCAACCACGAGCAGCCCCTCAGCGAAGGTCATTGCGTTGAGATCGAGGATCAACGGCATGATCGAGGCGTGGAACAGGATCGCCTTGGGGTTGCCCAATGCGATGGAGACGCCGAGGTAAAACGATCGAGACAGTCTTGCCTGCGTTACCTCCAGTCCATCCGATCGCGCGGAAGCCGATCGCCACATCCTGATGCCAAGAAACATCAGATAGGCAGCACCCGCATATTTCAGGATGAGAAAAACCCATTCGAAGGTCTGTGCCAGTGCCACGAGACCGAGCAGCGCCAAAGTCACCAGCACCGCGTCGCCAGCGGCGATACCGAGGCCAGCCAGGAACGCGCGAACGAACCCGCGCGAGACGCCGTTGGCAATGACCGTGAATACCGCCGGGCCAGGCGTGGCGGCGGCGAATGTGATCGCAGCGCAGTAAGCCAAAAATGCCGTCAACGTCATGGCCGTATCTTCCCCTTCGGCACGCGGACACGCCGGAAAACAGCGACGATCTCCTCGCGGCTGCATTCGATGGCGCCTAACCGCACCGCGCGGTCGCGCTCGAAGCCGGTTATGTCATAATGCGGCGCCGATGTCTTCGGCGGTCCCTGATAGGACGAGCGCTTGACGCCGAGCTGTGCTGCAAAACGATGCAGCTCGTCGGTGTCGTCGGCCAGCAGGTGACACCAGCGGTGGCCGACCCATTTCCAGATCGCCGCGTCGACATAGACCGCCATGAGGCTTGCCGCACTCCTTCATCTTGCGCCGACCAGCGGAGCCGCAGCTCACATAGAGCCAAGATCCAATGCTAGCGATGATAGAAGGGATTCGGATAGAAAATGAAGCCGCCGGCGGCTTCGAGTTCGGCTACGGTCCTGGTGACGGCCTCCTGCATGCGGCTGTGCAACTCTGCAAGCGCATCTTCGATCGAGCCGGGATAGGCGTGCAATCCCAACGGCTCCGGCACCCGGATATGAGCGCAGCGCGGCCCGGCCGGTTGCGGCACGAAGCGGTTGACCGTGTCGCGCAGCGTGCCTTTGCAATAATCATTGCGGATACGCTTCAGATGCTCGGCGATCTCCTCTTGCGTGATGCGCGGGTTGGCTGAGGCCCACTTCCCAACGCGTTGGAGACGCTGGATCGTGTCCGCCAGCGCCCGGACCTGTTTTTGCCGTTCGGCGTCACCGGTGTTTTCCCGCAGCCAGCGGCGCGACCGGCGCAAAAGCTCGGCAGCCTCGTTGGCGCCGGGATCGACCGAAATACCCTCCCCCAGACGCCGGCTCAGCTCGAACAGCAGTTGCTTTTGACGCGCGGCATACGAAGCCCGCTCGTCGGGCGCCATGCCGCAGGCAATCTCATCGCGCGACAGCAGCGTCGCATAGATGTGGTGGACGCGCTCCGGCAGCGTATCGCCGGCACGGCGCTCGATCTTCAGGCTCTTCTCGACATAGGCGCATTCCTGCGCCAGAGCCGGCTCGACATTCTTGGTGAAGGCGAGCTTCCAGACAACCGGCGCGATCCAAACCCTAGAATCCTGATCGGTGGCGCGAGCGCGCTTGAGCGCTTCGAATCCCATCTCGACCGCGCCCGGGAGAAGCGGACCGACAACATCGGCATGCCAGCCGACGCCGCCTTCGGGATGCAAGAGCACACCATGCCCTTTCAGCGCCCAGGCGATCGAGTGTTCCTTGGCAGCCCCACTGTTGCCGGGAATCTGGGCGATCAGATTGTTGGCCAGCCAGAATTTCTGCATGATCCGGCCGAGGCCGTTGACGACGCCATGCGTGGCCCATGATGCCGCGAGCGGACTGACCTGCGAGACGATCTCCTTGTCGATCATCCAGTCGGTAAAGAATTCCGGATGGTTGGGCGTGATGAACGTCGCCTTGCCTGGCCCGCAACAGGCCTTCAGCCGCTGCCGGTCGTCGTCGGGAAAGTCGATATGGCGGACATTGGCGACGCCGCGCAATCCGGCCAGGCGGTTGAACGGCAACAGGTCGCGAAATCCGGGAATGCCGTGCAGCATGACAAGCCGGTTGACGACAGTCATGATCCTGATCAGCGCCGGATTGGGCCTCGGCGCCACGAACACATCGATTCTGTTCAACCCATCCCCCCGATCGACCCGTCGGCGTAGAGGTTGAGATGCAATTGCGGCGTGTTCAAGTCATTCGCCGCCGCCGCCTGTGGCGTGGTTAAGCTGAAAGCCCTATTTCGGCGGACAGGCCTTCGACTGATCGAACAACGACAGATTGACCAGCTTGCCGGTCATCGAGAACTCGCCGTAGTCCATGACGAGGTCGCGCGTGATGCCGTTCTCATGCAGCTTGAAGCTGATCCGGTACTCCGGCACCTCCTCGCCTGTCTTGTCGGTGCCATCGAAATAGGCGATGTCGACTGGCCAGTATTTGTCGGTGGCGAGTTTCGCCAGTGCCGGCGCTTCCGGATCGGTCTTGTCGGCATCGGCTTTCTTGCCGACGACGACGGTGGTGGTCATCACCTTGTCTGCATCTTCCGAGCCGTCGAACAGATTGGTTTCGTAGAAATTTTCGCCCTTTTCGGCCTTGTCGATCAGCTCGACCAGATGCTGGGTCGGAAACTGGGTGGCGGCCAGTTCGAGGCTGTTCTTCTCCGGCTTGTCGATGTCGACCTTGAGGCCCTTCGTCTCCTTCGTCGCCGTGCCCTTGACCTCCTTGTCAAGGTTCTGGTCGACAAAGGATTTTGTCACGAACGAGAAAGTCTTGCCTTCGGCGTCCTCGAAAGTGGTCGTCTGCTGGTCGGTCAGCTTTGTTGTGTTGTCGTTGGTGGCAATCTGGGTGACGAAGCGAAACTTCACCGTGTAGCCTTCGCAAGGCGAGCCGTTGAACTCATAGACCATGCGGCCGGAAATGCCAGTGATGCCCGAGCGGTCGGAAGCCTTGTCCAGGCTCAGATCATAAACCGCGCGATGCGCCTGCAGTGCCGGCACGGCAAAAGCCGGCGCCATCGAGAACACCGCTGGCAGCAGGACTGCATGGAATGCGAGACGTGTTGCGCGCATGAGGAGCTCCGATCATCGCGCCTGATGGCAGGCCGCAGGGAAAGATGGTCCAGCTTAAAAAAAGTCGTGGCGGAAGCGAGGCAAAAATAGCAATTTCGGCCCGACCTGCGCGGCGTCATCAAGCAATAGGGAAATACCATGAATGAAACAATCGAAAAGCGGCTGAGCGACCTCGGCGTGACGCTTCCGATCGCCGCCGCGCCCGCCGCCAACTACGTGCCCTTTTGCAGGTCAGGCAATCTGCTGTTCACCGCCGGACAGCTGCCGCTCAAGGACGGCAAGGTGCAGGCGAGCGGACTGCTCGGCCGCGATGTCGACACCGCAACTGGCAAGGAAGCGGCAAAATACTGCGCGATCAACATATTGGCGCAGGCCAAGGCAGCACTTGGCGATCTCGAGAGAATCCGCCGCCTGGTGAAGATCACCGTCTTCGTCGCCTCGGCGCCCGATTTTGTAGAGCAGCATCTGGTTGCCAACGGCGCCTCGGATTTTCTGGTTGCAGTGCTTGGCGATCACGGCAAACATGCCCGCTCCGCCGTCGGCGCCGCCTCCCTGCCGCTTAATGCCGCAGTGGAAATCGAAGCCATTTTCGAAGTCGAATGAGCCAGACATGACCGACCTTTCCTGGCTGACCGCCCGACCCGTGGCCCATCGCGGCCTCCACGACATGAACAAGACGCGCTGGGAGAACACTCTCTCCGCCTTCGCCGCGGCAGCCGAACGCGGCTATGCGATCGAATGCGACGTGCATCTGTCGTCTGACCGCATCCCGGTCATCATCCATGACCGTGATCTGAAGCGGCTGACCGGCCAGGACGGTTTCGTCTGGCAGCGCACGGCAGCGGAAATGACGGCGCTCAAGATCGGCGGCACATCAGACCATCTGCCGACCCTGCAGCAGGCACTCGACCTGGTCGATGGTCGTGTGCCGATGGTCGTCGAGCTGAAAGGGGCCCCCGGCCATGACGAAGGCCTGGTGGAAAGCGTCGGCAAGATGCTCAAGCGCTACAAGGGCAAGGCGGCAATCATGTCGTTCGACCACTGGCTGATCCGCGATTTCCCGAAACACGCGCCCGGCATTCCGGGCGGGCTGACCGCCTATGGCAAAGACACACCCCTGATCGAGGCGCATTTCGCCATGCTGGCGCATGACATCGCCTTCACCTCCTATGCCGCCGGCGACCTGCCGAACCGGTTCGTCTCCTTCGTGCGCGAAAGGCTCAAAATGCCGGTAATCACCTGGACGGTGCTCGACCAGCCGGCGGTCGACCTGACCTTCAGATATGCCGATCAGATGACGTTCGAAGGATTCGAACCCGATCTTATACAGGTCGCTTGAACCGGGCTTGCATGGACCGGTATGGAGCTTAAATAAGCCCAATGGATCAAGGCGATGAAGGCGACGGGCAAACGGCGAATGGAGAGTATGCGATCCGGATTGCCTCCGGCATCGGAGCTTTTACCTGCGCGGAATGGGATGGCCTCGGCAGCACCACCCGCGGCGATACAGAAAACGGCTACAACCCTCTCGTTTCATTCGCTTTTCTGAGCGCGCTTGAAGATTCCGGCTGCGCCGTGCGGCGCACCGGCTGGCAGGGCCATCATCTCAGGCTGGAGACAGCGCAGGGAAAACTGCTCGGTGCCGTTCCCTGCTACCTGAAATCGCACAGCCAGGGCGAATATGTTTTCGACCACGGCTGGTCGGACGCGTTTGAGCGCGCCGGCGGGCGCTATTATCCAAAACTGCAATGCGCCGTGCCGTTCACGCCGGTCACCGGCCCTCGCCTGCTGGCCAACAAGGGCGAGGACAGTTGCGCAGTGAAAGCCGGCTTGGCAGCAGGCCTGAAGGCGGTGACGGAAAAGCTCGGCGTGTCTTCCGCGCACGTGACCTTCGCGCAGGAAAAAGATGTTGGGGCATTGGAAGCGGCGGGCTTCCTGCACCGCACCGACCAGCAGTTCCACTTCTTCAATGAAGGTTTTTCGACCTACGACGATTTTCTCGCCACTCTGGCATCGCGTAAGCGCAAGGCGTTGAAGAAGGAGCGGCGCGAGGCGCTCGCTCACGGCATCTCGATCGACTGGCTGACCGGCAAGGATCTGACCGAAAGGGTCTGGGACGACTTCTTTGCCTTCTACATGGATACCGGCAGCAGGAAATGGGGGCGGCCCTATCTCAGCCGCGAGTTCTTCTCGATGATCGGCGAGCGCATGGCCGACGACATCCTGCTGGTGATGGCCAAGCGCAATGGGCGCTACATTGCCGGCGCCATCAATTTCATCGGTTCCGATGCGCTCTACGGGCGCAACTGGGGCTGCATCGAAGACCATCCTTTCCTGCATTTCGAGGTCTGTTATCATCAGGCGATCGACTTCGCGATCGACCGTAAGCTGAAAGTGGTCGAGGCGGGCGCGCAAGGCGAGCACAAGCTGGCGCGCGGCTATAGGCCGGTGACCATGCATTCGGCGCATTACATCGCGCATCCCGGCTTGCGCAATGCGGTCGCCGACTATCTCAGACGCGAGCGGCGCGAGGTCGAGCGGATGGGCGACTATCTCGAAGAACACACTCCGTTCCGCAAGGATCTGGCGGACGATTAGAGCGACGTGCGTCCAATTGGACGCACAAAGTACGCTCTAACACTTTGAACCTCCTCATCGTACTTTCCGAAAATCGATTCCGATTTTCGGGTCGATGCGGTAGAGCAAGGCACAATCGGGAGCGCACGCCATGGCCGACCCCACCTACGACAGCAACAATATCTTCGCGAAAATCCTGCTCGGTGAAATTCCGTCGCATCGCGTCTATGAAGATGACGCAGTTGTCGCCTTCATGGATGTAATGCCGCAGGGGCCGGGTCATACACTGGTTGTGCCGAAGGCGCAGTCGCGCAACCTGCTTGACGCGGACCCGGCAGTGTTCGGCCCGCTCTTCGCAAATGTCCAGAAAGTTGCGCGGGCAGTGAAAAAGGCCTTCGATGCCGATGGCGTCACCATCATGCAGTTCAACGAGCCTGCTTCAGGCCAGACCGTCTTTCACCTCCATGTCCATGTCATTCCACGCTTCGAGGGCACCCCTTTGAAGCCGCATAGCGGGCAGATGGAGAAGCCGGAAGTGCTGGCTGAGAATGCTGGCAAGATACGAACCGCGCTGGGAAGCTGAAGCCGAGCGGCGCGCACAACGCCTTCGGCCACTCTTTATCCAACAAAAAAGCCCCGTTTCCGGGGCTTTTTTCAGCTTTCAGGGCCATCACGCCTTGCGGGGCAGTTGCGGCACCAGGCTGCGCTTACTGCCATCCTTGCTCTTAGGCTCCGCCTTCTGCGCTATCGCCTTTTTCGCGACGGGCTTCTTGGCGGCAGCCTTCTTGGGCTTCGGCGTGTCGTCCGGTTCTTCCTTCTTCGGCTTGACCGGCGCCTCGTCGGCGAGCGACTCGAGCTTCAGGCCGGTCTCGCCGGTCTCCTTCTTCTCGACGGTGACACGCACCGTGCCGCCCTTCTTGAGCTTGCCGAACAGCACCTCGTCCGCCAGCGGCTTCTTGATGTGCTCCTGGATGACGCGGCCGAGCGGCCGTGCTCCCATGCGCTCATCATAGCCCTTCTCGGCCAGCCAGGCGATCGCCTCCTGCGACAGGTCGAAGGTGACGCCACGCTCGGAAAGCTGGGCCTCAAGCTGCATGACGAACTTCTGCACCACCTGGTGGATGACCGGAACCGGCAGCGAGCCGAATGGGATGATCGCATCGAGACGGTTGCGGAATTCCGGCGTGAACAGCCGGTTGATCGCCTCGACGTCGTCGCCTTCGCGCTTGGTCGAGCCGAAACCGATCGCCGCGCGCTGCGCATCCGAGGCGCCCGCATTGGTGGTCATGATCAAGATGACATTGCGGAAGTCGATCTGCTTGCCGTTGTGGTCGGTCAGCTTGCCATGGTCCATGACCTGCAACAGGATGTTGAACAGGTCCGGATGCGCCTTCTCGACCTCATCCAGCAACAGCACGCAATGCGGATGCTGGTCGACGCCGTCGGTCAACAGGCCGCCCTGGTCGAAGCCGACATAGCCGGGAGGCGCGCCGATCAGCCGCGAGACGGTGTGGCGTTCCATATATTCTGACATGTCGAAGCGGATCAGCTCGACACCGAGCGAAGCGGCGAGCTGCTTTGCCACTTCGGTCTTGCCGACGCCGGTCGGTCCCGAGAACAGATAGGAGCCGATCGGCTTCTCCGGCTCGCGCAGGCCCGCCCGCGCCAGCTTGATCGCCGAGGTCAACGCCGTGATCGCGGTATCCTGACCGTAGACGACGCGCTTCAGCTCAACATCGAGACCGGCCAGCACCTTCTCGTCGTCGGCGGAAACCGTCTTCGGCGGAATGCGGGCGATAGTGGCGATCGTCGCTTCGATCTCCTTGATGCCGATGGTCTTCTTGCGCTTGGCCTCTGGCACCAGCATTTGCGAGGCGCCGGTCTCGTCGATCACGTCGATCGCCTTGTCCGGCAGCTTGCGGTCGTTGATGTAGCGCGCCGACAATTCGACCGAAGCCTTGATCGCCTCAGCCGTATAGCGAACCTTGTGGAACTCCTCGAAATACGGCTTCAGGCCCTTCATGATCTCGATGGCGTCCTCGATGGTCGGCTCGTTGACGTCGATCTTCTGGAAGCGCCGCACCAGGGCGCGATCCTTCTCGAAGAACTGGCGGAATTCCTTGTAGGTGGTCGAGCCGATGCAGCGGATCGCGCCGGACGACAGCGCCGGCTTCAACAGATTCGACGCATCCATGGCGCCACCTGACGTCGCCCCTGCCCCGATCACCGTGTGGATCTCATCGATGAACAGGACCGCGCCCGGATAATCCTCGAGTTCCTTGACGACCTGCTTCAGCCGCTCCTCGAAATCGCCGCGATAGCGCGTGCCGGCCAGCAATGTTCCCATGTCGAGCGCGAAGATGGTGGCGTTGTGCAACACTTCCGGCACGTCGCCCTCGACGATGCGCTTGGCAAGGCCTTCGGCGATCGCCGTCTTGCCGACGCCGGGGTCGCCGACATAGAGCGGATTGTTCTTGGAGCGGCGGCACAGCACCTGGATGGTGCGGTTGATCTCGGACTCGCGGCCGATCAGCGGATCGATCTTGCCGGCCTTGGCCTTGTTGTTCAGGTTGACGCAATAGGCGGTCAGCGCGTCCTGCTGCTGCTTTTTCTTGCCGCCGTCCTCTTGCGGCTCGGCGCCGTTCTGGCCGCCCTGCTCGTCGTCGGCGCCGCGCGGCGACCGCGTCTCGGATGCGCCGGGGCGCTTGGCGATGCCGTGCGAGATGTAGTTGACCGCGTCATAGCGGGTCATCTGCTGTTCCTGCAGGAAATAGGCGGCATGGCTCTCGCGCTCGGCGAAGATGGCAACGAGCACGTTAGCGCCGGACACTTCCTCGCGGCCGGACGACTGAACATGGATCACCGCGCGTTGGATGACGCGCTGGAAACCGGCCGTCGGCTTGGAGTCCTCGTCGTAACCGGTGACGAGATTGTCGAGCTCGGTGTCGATATAGGTGAGAACCGTATGCTTCAGCTCGTCGAGATCGACGTTGCAGGCGCGCATGACCGCGGCCGCCTCGGTATCGTCGATGAGGGCGAGCAGCAAATGTTCAAGGGTTGCGTATTCGTGGTGCCGCTCATTGGCGAGCGTCAGCGCCTGGTGAAGCGCCTTTTCCAGGCCTTGGGAGAAAGCCGGCATGTTACCTCACTTCTTCTCCATCACGCATTGCAGCGGATGCTGATTCTGTCGGGCGAAATCCATGACCTGAGACACTTTGGTCTCGGCCACCTCGAATGTATAGACCCCGCACTCGCCCACTCCATGATTGTGAACATGTAGCATGATGCGTGTGGCGGCTTCACGGTCCTTCTGGAAAAAACGCTCCAGCACGTGAACCACGAATTCCATGGGCGTGTAGTCGTCGTTGAGAATGAGGACCCGATAAAGGCTAGGCTTCTTGGTCTTGGTTTTAGTGCGTGTGATAACAGCCGTGCCGCGACCGGCCTCGTTGCCGTCGCTGCCGTTTTGCATACGCACCACATCTCCTGTGGCAGTCAAACCTGTAGTCACGTAGTCCTGCCTTTTTCGAATCCCCGAGCGAGTTCGACATGTAGGTGTTCGATGGACGATTTTAAGCCCTTCTGTTTAGCTGACAATATGGCTAGGTGGCCAAACTTGGCCGATTTTCGAAATCGTGAAGGCGACAGAGCCCCTGATCTCAAATTGACATGAAAAAACCCGGCCGCGCGTTCGCGACCGGGTCTGTCTTGCAGGCCCGAGGGCCGTCTTCACATTCTATAGCGAGATTATTTCGCTTTTGCGACGATTGATTCGAACGGCTTGTAGGCTTCTTTGGCGAGCTCGGCATAGAGATCGCCGATCTTCGTCGCTTCGGTGACGAAGGATTCGTAGGACTGCTTGGCAAAATCAGACTGGATCTCGATCGCCTTCTCCAGCGACTTGGCCGACAAAAGTTTCTCAGCTGCGGCACTGCCGGCTTCGAAGCTCTTCTTGGTATACTCGCCCGCCTCGGTGGCGATGGCCTGCGCACCCTTGGAAAGGGATGCGAAGCTCTTCAAACCGGTGTCGGCAAATTCCTTGCCGTATTTGCTGAAATCTTCATAGGTCTGGCTCATTTCACGCTCCCTTGAGGGTTGCCCTTGAACGGCGGACGCGCCCTGTCCGGGCCGCGTTGTGCAATGCAAGTAATGTATTGTGCAATGCACAAAAAGTCAATGTTCGCGGAGTGCGACGCCAGCACGCCGGCCCGGCACATCGAGCCCGGTCACTGGCCCAGGCACTAGCGGTAGCTAAAATTCGAATAAAGAGAAGCTCAAACCCGAAGAAAATGGTGAACGCGGCGGTTACCATAAACGGATTGGTAACGCTGACCGCGATAGCTTGGCTGGAAGTGAGGCAGGAACCTTTGCCGCCTCCAGAGCAACAAAAAATCCAAAGGAACCATCGGTGCGTCAGGCGTTGTCGGGCATTCTCTCCAAATCCTCTTTGAAAACGATCATGATCCTCGCTTTGGCGATGACATTCGTCGTCGCCGACGCTGCTTCGTCCATGGCGGCGAGGTCGGCGGCCATTGTCATCGACGCCAAGACCGGCAAGGTGCTTTATTCTTCGAATGCCGATGGTCGGCGCTATCCCGCCTCGCTCACCAAGATGATGACGCTTTACCTGGCCTTCGAGGCCATGGCGAAGGGCAAGATCAGCAAGAACTCCCGGGTCGTCTTCTCGGCCAATGCTGCTGCCGAACCGCCGACGAAACTCGGCGTCAGGCCGGGCGGCGCGATCACGGTCGAGACCGCGATCCTGTCGATGGTGACCAAGTCGGCCAACGACTCGGCAACTGCGCTCGGCGAGCTCCTCGGCGGCAATGAAGCCAATTTCGCCCACATGATGACAGCCAAGGCGCGGGCACTGGGCATGAAGGGGACCGTTTTCCGCAACGCCCACGGCTTGCCAAATCCCGGTCAGTTCACGACCGCGCGCGACATGGCGGTGCTCGGCATCGCGCTACGGGAGCATTTTCCCCAATACTACGGCTATTTCTCACAACGTTCATTTCTCTACGGCCGCAAGCGCATCAACGGCCATAACCGCCTGCTTGGGCGCATCAAGGGGGTCGACGGCATCAAGACGGGTTACACCCGCGCCTCCGGCTACAATCTCGTCTCCTCGGTCGACGACGGCGATCGCCGCATCGTAGCAGTTGTCATAGGCGGGAA